>SKZP01000331.1 GCA_007127275.1 Planctomycetota bacterium | reverse complement strand
CAAGCCCACGGGCTTCGCCCTCGCCCCTGCCAGGGGGCGGTCGCGTTTTCTTAACCCAAGCCGCGGGTTTGCTGCGCTTGTTGCTCGAGAATCTTGAACATCAGTGTGCCGCGCTGGGTTTCCTTGATCAGGTTCTTGCCGACGCGGGAGTAGCTGTCGTAGCTGAGCAGGCGGCGAAGGGCCAGCTTGCCGGGGCGCTCCGGTCGCTCGAGGAAGGTGAGCTGGCGAAGGTCCTGCTGCGCCATCAACTTGAAGTCGCTTTCGAAGATGCGGATGTATGCGGCCAGCGAGTTGTTCGTCGGGCCGAAACCGGCCGCGTAGAGGTATTTCTTTTCGAGGTCGTTGCCGACCTCTTCCATATCCTGGTAGCGCTGCGCGGGGTCGAGTTGCAGCATTTTCATGATGATCGAGCTGAGGATCTCCGGCACGTCCTCGCGCACAATATGCGGCGGCGGAATTTTCATCGACTTCATGCGGTGGGCGACCGCGGCGATGGCCTCCTCGATGTTGCCCGGCGGCGGATGGAAAAGCGTGATGCCAGTGACAATCTGGTAGGCGACTAAGCCGAGCGCGAATACGTCGGAGCGCTTGTCAATGGTGCCCCCTTGCATCTGCTCGGGGGCCATGTACATCACCTTGCCGGCGAGGTTCGCCTGCTGGCCCGCGGCGACGGCGATGCCGAAGTCGGTGAGCTTGGCAACGCCGTGGTTGTTGACCATGATGTTCTCGGGACTCAAGTCCCTGTGCACAATGTACTGGTGCGCATACGCGAGGGCGCGACAGATGCGGCTGATGATGAAGGCGGAGAGGATGGGCGGAATCAGCAACCATGCCCGCAGGTGCGCCCGGAAAAGGCGGCCGAGGTCGGTCCCCTCGACGTAGTCCATGGCGAGGCAATACATCTTGTCGTGGTCGTCGGCCGGCAACGTGCGCATCGCCCCGATGTCCGGCGACTCGGGCGCGGGTATCTGGAAACGGGTGTTGCTCGCCTGGCCGGGCTCGAGCCGCGGACGGTTCACCGCACGGGTGGTCTCGGGATCCTTGGGCTCCTTGAGTCGCAGCCCGGAGGTGACGCTGTGCATCGCCTCGCGGACTTCACGGGGCAAGAGATGCAACGGCATCGCCTCGAGCCCGTAGGTCTTGACAATGTTTTCGTGGCGCAGAATGGTCGCAATGTTCGCTTCGTTGCGCAGCCGTTCAATTTGTTCTTCGTTGATGCTGCGCAGCGTCTTGAGCACGACGTGGTCGATCACGCCTTCGCAGTTCTTCTCGGCGAGGTAGACAATTCCCATGCCGCCGCGACCGAGTTCTTGCAGAATGCGGTAGATCGAGGTCGACGAGAAGGTCAACCCGTCGAGCTTGGCTTCGTCGGTCTTGCCCATGACGTCGCAGCTCCTGCGAAACAAGTCGAAACGGTCGGCGGGAGGGGTGGGCGTCGCTGCCACGAAACCAGCACGTGAGTCGAGCGAACGGCTATGAGCGACCGGCGAATACAAGGCGAAAGCTGCACGACGCCCGGGCAGTATAGGCACGGGCCACGGAAGGGGTCAACAGCGTGACGCGGTTCGGGGTCAAGTCGATCAGATAGGCATTGAGCGCAAACGATACGCTTGCAGGACAAGTTTCCACGCTCGGGCTGCGCATCCCCCCAACCGGGAAACGTCAGCAGCCGGCCCGAACGCGACATGAATGCGCGCCGTCGCACTCCGCCCGCGGGCCGGGTAGGGAGGCACGGAGGTTCGCCCTACGTAGGTGGTTCCGTCCATCCATTTTTGCTGCAACAAGAGCCGGTTGCGCCCGTCGCGCGGTGCTTGTCTCGGTTTCGGTGGCGTGTTCTACTACCGCATGAGTGCGTGCGCCGCAGGGGGCGCGCGCCTCGCTCGGTCGCGTTCGCGCGGCGGTTCCGAACGGACGAGTGCGAGACATGAAAATCACCATTGGCAAGCATGCCGGGTATTGCTGGGGCGTGAAGCGCTCCTACAAGAAATTGCTCGAGGCGGCCGCCGACGAGAGCAACGACAAGCCCATTGTCACCCTCGGCCCGCTCATTCATAACCCGCAAACCATAGAGCGCCTCGAAGAAGACCATCAAATTGGCTATACCGACGACGCCGAGTCGGTCGGCACCGACACGCGGGTTGCCGTGCGCACCCACGGCGTCAAGCCGCAGGTGGTCCAGGAGATGGAAGCGCGTGGCGTCGAGGTGCTCGACCTGACCTGCCCGCTCGTTCGCGTCATCCAGGTGCGCGCCGAGAAGTTTTACAAGCGCGGCTACCACGTCGTGATTGTCGGCTCCGCCAAGCACCCGGAGATCATCTCCATCACCGGTTACGTGCCGGACGGCGAGTGGAGTGTGGTCGAGAGTCTCGCGGACATTGAAAAGGTCGAGCCCAACGGCAAACCCATTGGCGTGGTCTGCCAGAGCACGCACATGATCGAGTTCGTCGAGCAGGTCGTCGAGGCGTTGAAACAACGCTTCGGCGGCGTCGTCGAGGTCGAGTTCAAAAACACCATCTGCTTCGTCACCACGGAGCGCCAGGAGGAAACGAAGTGGCTCGCCGAGGTGACCGACGCAATCATTGTCGTCGGCGGCAAGGAAAGCTCGAACACGGAGAAGCTGAAGAAAACCGCCCTCGAGTGCGGCGCCACCCACGTCGTGAAGATTGAGGATGCCAGCGAACTCGACGTCAGCGAGTTCCGCGGCAAAGCGCACCTCGGCCTGCTCGCCGGCGCCTCGACGCCGAAGTGGGTGATTGACGAGGTCGTCGAGAAGATCCGCAACGAAGTCGGCGAGGCGGTCGAGGTCGAGGACCTCACCGAATCCAAGGAGCGCAAGACCAAAGAAGCAGCATTGGATCGAGAGTTTGAGTAGTGGGTAGTGTCACGTTTCACAGGTTCAGCGACAGTTCCTCCTCCGTTTTGCGGATGCTTCGGCAGGCAGCGCTCGCTGAACAAACCGTCACCGAAGCTGCGCAACGGGACACCACAAAAACCTTCCGGAAAGGAAGTACTCTTGGGTAGCCGCGCCGCGGAGCGAGTGAGGCACTACCACGGTTTCCCATGAGTCCTGTAGCCTCGGGGGTTGCGAGACGCCCCCGCACGTACCGCGCTCCGCTTCGCGTCGCGGCTACCCAGGACTCGGACGTCCGACAGGCGCCCTGGAGGCCGGTAAGACGACATTGTAGAGACCGGCACGTTACGAAACCCGTATCCACGACCCACGACCCACCAGCGACCAGAAACTCCCATGTCCCTTTCGTCCCGCGACAAGCAGTTGCTTGCATTCCTCAAGGAGGAGGGCACGCTCGATGCCATTCGCCTGAGGATTCTCGCGGCGCAGGTGAAGGGGCAGACCTACGGCAGCGTGGAGGAGGCGCTGCGCGGCAACAGCCACGTGGACGAGGCAACGCTCAAGGCGCTGCTGCACCGGATTGACCACGCGACGCAGGCCACACTCGAGGCGCAGCTGCGCGACGAGGCGCCGGTGATAAACATTGAAAAGCTCGCCGGCGAGTCCATCGGCGGCTACCGGCTCGAACGGATCCTTGGCAAGGGGGCGATGGGGGTGGTGTACTACGCCACGCCGGAGCCGGATGCGGAGGAGTTGCCCGACGAGCCGCGTGCGCTGAAGCTGCTCAAGCCGAAGTTCGGGGCGGATCACCGCTACTTGATCCGCTTCATGCGCGAGGCGCGCACCATGGAAGGGCTCGAGCATCCGGGGCTCGTGCGCGCCCACGGCCACGGCGTGTGGCAGGAGATCCCGTTTTTGTTGATGGAGTTCGTCAAGGGGCAAAGCCTCGAGGAGCTGCTGAAGCAGAACGAGCGCCTGCTCGAAATCCGCGTGATCTGGATTGCGCTGAAGGTGCTGGCGCCGCTTCACGTGATGCACAATGCCGGCCTCGTCCACCGCGACTTGAAGCCGAGCAACATCATTGTCGACCGCACGTATGGCCCGCGCATCACCGACTTCGGCGTGATTGCCGACACGACGAGCAAGGTCGGCTCGGGCCGCCTGACCCGCGTGGGTACGGTGATTGGCACGGGTGCGTACTTGCCGCCGGAGTTGACCGGTTTGTCCGAGAAGCCGCAGGAGATTGACGGCCGCGCCGACTTGTATTCGCTCGGCTGTGTGCTGTACACGTGCCTCGCCGGGCAACCGCCCTTCGAGGGCAAGTCCGGCATCCAGCTCTACGCCGCGCACCTCGAGGATGCGCCGCCGCCGTTGCGCGAGGCCACCGACTGCAGCCCGGCCACCGAAGCGTTCATCATGCGGCTTCTCGCGAAGAAGCCGGCGCACCGCCCGGCCTCGGCACTCGTGGCCCGGCGCGAAGCGGCAAAGATTTGGAAGAGGCTGCGCAGCGCCCAGGCAGGTTGATTCCCCGAGGGGTGCCTCCGGCGTTGCTGGGCCGCAAGAATCCAGCGGTTGCCGTGCATTGCGTTACGTACATGGTTCCGTTCAACCATTGATTCTGCGACAAAAGCCGGCACTCCCACGTGGTTCCTCCTTGCGCGACAAGGGCAGGGAGCTAGAATCGCGGACCCGTTCGGGCCGTAAAGCGGCCGAAACCACTGACTTTGCGCGTGGGCCTTGCAAGTGCGGACCAACGATCATCCATGAGCAAAAAGAACAAGAACAAGAACAAGAACAAGCCCGCCTCGGCCGCCGAGTCCCCGCGCAGCGACAGCGGCCGCAGCTCCTCGGAGTCCGCGGCGGCCGTGCGCGACGAGGAACGCAAGGCCGAGAACACCTCGTCCGAGGCGAGTTCTGCCTCGGGACGAGACGCCGCCGCCGACGCGTCGAGTTCGGAAGAGTTGGATGAGGCGCAGCGCGCCGGGCAACGGAGGCCCGAGCCGGCGCCGGACATCCCCATGATCTTTCCGATCAAGGAAACCGACGACCTTTTCGTGCGCGGTTTCAAGACGCTCTTGCAGGGGATTGTCGACCGCTGGCGTGTGCTCGTCGTCTTCGGTGTGATCGGCCTTGTCATTGTGCTTGCCGTAGCGATCACGCTCGGAGAGCGCCGGGCCGAGGAACAGCGCGCCTGGGAGCAATACCTCTCGAGGCAGACGGTGCCGGAGCTCGAAGTACTCACCGACACGCACCGCGGGCTGGAGACGCTGCCGTGGGTGTACCTGCGCTTGGTCGAGCGCCTCGAAGAGCAGGCGCGCGACGACGACGACCGGCGTCGCCTGCTCGAACGGATTTCGACGCGGATTGACGAGTTCTTGCACGAATTCGGCGACGACGAACGTTTCGCCGCCGACGTCCGCCGCCTACAGACGCGCCGCGCCGAAGTGGAACGCGACCTCGAGGTGCTTGCCAAGATTGCCGAGCGTGAAGAGGAAGAGGAGGAGGACGCCGAGGCGACGCGTCCGCAACCGACGGTCTACGAGCCCGACTTCGACGCCGAGGCGGGGCGTTACGAGCCGTTGCCGAATCCTGTGGTCGTTTTCGAGACCGAGGACGGCACCGAGTTGCGCTTCGAGTTGTTCGAGGACCGCACGCCGAATACCGTGGCGAACCTGATTTGGCTGATTGAACAGGGCTTTTACGACAATGACGGCCCCGGCGGCTGGATGGAAACCGACGGCCCGTCCACGGACCCGCAGCAGCGCCTGATTGGCCGTTTCGTCGACAAGGGGCCACCCATCCGCGACCTCGAAGAGATGCTCGAGGGGGACGGACCGGTCGAGCAGCGCGTGCAACAGCTCGACGAGCGCTGGCACGACGCCTTCGCGCGACGCAGCATTGGATACACCATCCCGTTCGAGTCCTCCGGCGCACGGAAAGAGGTGCTCGACGCCTTCGGCGAGGTGGTCGAGCGGCGCGTGCGGCGCGTGCGGCCGGGCGACTTGGTGATGGACATGGAGCCGCCGGACCGGGAACGGCGCGTTTTCGACGCCAAGCCCGGCGCCGCCGAGGGGGCGTTCCGCGTGGTTCGCTCACGGGTCCCGCAGTATGACGGCCGCTACGTAATCTTCGGCCGCATTGCCGACGAGGAGACCGCAGAAGCGCTGGATCAGTTGCCGGAAGAGACGGCGATGCGCCGCGCCTGGGCCGAGGCGGTACGTCCCAAGCTAACGCCGCGCACCGTGGCCGTGCGCCCAGAACTGGACGAACGGTTCCTCGTCACGGACGCGGTCGAGCGAGTGATGGAGCGCGAAGAGAGCCTCGTGCACGGCTCGACGTTTTGGTGGAGTCACTGGGCGACGGAGACCGAGCGGGCCCTGGAGCGCCGGGGGCCGGTCATTGAGCGCCTACGCGAGGCCGCCTTCGTTGAGCGTACTCCGCGTGGCACGTTGCGTCGGGTCGACGACGCCTCCGACGCGCAACACCTCGCGCTGCACCCGTCGCAAGTCGAAACCGTGCCGCCCGGCGAGGGTTACCGTGACCCCGCCGGCGAGGTACATGCCGCCGAGGAAGAGGCGGAAGAGACGACGTTGATCGACTGGTTCGAGGGGCAGCCGGAAATTGTCGAACGCCACCGCGTCGGTGCATTCGTGTCGCTGGCAGCGCAGCCGAGTCGTCGCGGCGCCCTGTTCCCCGGGCAATACGACGAGGAGGCCCTCCGGCTGCTACCGCCGACGCGTGCAGTGTACCGTGGCGACGGCGAACTCGTCCCGCGCGAGTACCGTCCCATGGTGCGCTACTTCTACTACGAAACGCTCGACGCCGACCCGCAAGAGGGCTTCATCGGCGACATCATCCACTTCCCTGCACTGATGCCGGCGCAGGAGACGCGTCCGGACCGTTTGCCCACGATCGACCTGTTCCGTACCGCGCCTCGGTTCCCTCGGTAGTCGAACCCGGCAGGCGTCGAACGCATAAGCCGGCGCAGTAGGGGGGTGGACGGGCGACGTACGCCAATGCATGGCCTGGTTCAGCAGGAATATAGTGGTGAGCCGCTTTCCCGTCGCGGCAGGGGGCGAGCACAGGGCGCCAGCCCTGCGCTCGCCATCTTTCGTCGTTACTCAATGGCATTCGGCCTTATGCCCCAGGCTACCCTTGGACGCCTACGGGCTACGAAGAATGTAGAAACCCCGCGGGGTAGTCCTGCCACCCTCTGCGCCTTACTCCGGTAGAGCAATGCTTCACTCCTTGCTGCAACGTTCGTGCTTGCTGATTGGCGTCGCGCCGTTGGTGGCGGCGGTGCTTGCCGCTGGCTGCTGCCGGACGCCTGAGGTACCGGATATTGAGGAGCCGTGGGTGCCGGCGGGAACGGTGGAGTTGGAAGAGCCGGCGGATACGCTTGCCTACCTGCAAGAGGCGCTCGACCCGCAGCGGCCGCTGGATCCGGCCACCCCCGCACTGGCGCCGAGCGTCGGTCGCGACGTGCGCCTGAACCGTATTTACTACTTGCTCTCTGCCGAGCTCCGCGACGACCTGCCGTATCACGAATTCGTGCGCCACTGGCCGGTGCTTGAAACGACGCTGCGCAACTGGGTGGTGCGCCACGAGATTCAGGCAGAGGAGCCGGTCGAGGTGGCGAATGGCATGGACGCGCGGCGCGTGTACCTGGGCCGGCCGGGCACGGAACGGGATCAGTGGCGGCCGCTGCTGTTCGTGCTCGAACACGACCCGCTACGCTTTCCGAACGAGCAGATTGCGCTTTGGCGGCTGCGCGCGCCGGAACTGCTCGAGACGCTCACCTCGCAACCCGAGTAAGCGTTCACGGCTCCCACGTTGCCGTACTACGACGACGCAACCCGTTGCCGCACTACGACGCAACTGCGGCCTCGACGGCGGCAAAAAAGGCGCGCATGCGCTCGGGATCCTTGCGGCCCGACTTGTCTCCGTCGACGGGGTCAACGCCGCGGCTTGCGTCGAGCCCCCACGGCCGCGCGGCGTTCCACGTCTCCGCGACGTCTTGCGGCTCCAGTGGACCGCCGATCAGCGTGCGCGGAAAGCGGGCGGCGAGTTCCGCAGCAATACGGACATCCACGCTGTCCGGTAGCTGCTCCGTGCCGAGATGCGCCTTGTTGAGTTGCAAGTATGCCGCGGAGTACCCGAGCACCGTGCCAACGCCTATGACCTCGTGAATCACCACCGTCTTGAGGACGCGCTCCGGCCCAATGGCTTTCACCTCCTCGTCGCTCTCGTGCCCGGCAAGCTCGACCAGGTCGAGGCCGACTTCGTCCGCGACGCGCCGAACGACCTCGGGGGACTGGTTGCGAAACAGTCCGGTCTTGAGCACGCCGGCCGGCACCGCCTGAAGAATCTCCTTGGCGCGCGCCGCCGGCACGAAGCGAGGATCTTTCGGGGCGAAATGGACACCGACGGCCCACGCACCGAGCGAACCGGCCAACGCTGCATCTTCGGCATGCATCACACCACCGACTTTGACGTGCAATGTTTTCGTCGGTGCGCTCGGCCACGCTCCGTTGTTGGACTCAGCAGGTGTCACGAACTCGTTCCCTTTCGCCAGTTCCACGAGCGTCGAGTACGAAATACATTCGAAGGCAAACGGGGGCCCGACGACGAAGGTCAAAGGGCTTCGGGTGCCCCCGAGGGCGGTCGAGGGCAGCCCGAATGCCATTAAGTCTTGACGACACATGGCGCAAGCCCTGCGAGGCGAAGCACGGAATCACGTGGGT
>SKZP01000259.1 GCA_007127275.1 Planctomycetota bacterium | reverse complement strand
GGTAAAACGCTCCGAACTGATCAGCTCAATGCCGATGCAAAGGTACTCGACACCGAATTCCTCACAGAGCCGCGCTAACGAGACAATCAGCGAGCGGTAGCTTGCAAACCAGTTCGACCAGTCCGGCGGACGGATGGTGCCGCGCCACTGCCCCTCGGCGAGGCTCATCAGGTAGACGCTCGGAAACATCATCACCCGCAGCCCCTCGGCGTGGGCGTCGTTGATCGCTTGCTTGAGGATGTCGTCGTGCGGTGTCTGGTTGTTGCGGTCGGCGCGGCCGCGGTAGACCGTGGCGTCGTGGACGGAGTCCATGAACCAATTGAAGTTGAGGCTCACAGTGTTGGCGCCGAGTTCGCGAATCTCGCGAAAGTCCTCCACGTAGCGCGGCCGCTCGTTGCCGTGCGGAAACACCCCGAGCACCACCCCACGGTGAAACGTCCCACCGACCTGCACCGCCTCCGGCGGCGGCGGCCCCGGCTGCACAGTGGCGGGCACTTCGTCGCGCACCGGCGAGACGAGCCACCACGGCACGCTCGCAAGCAAGAGCAGCAATCCAACCCCTCCGAAATAAACAAGCAAGCGGTCCATGTGTCGACGGTCCGTGCGCAGGTAGCGACGAAGGGGTGTCGGTGTTGTACCGCACGCGGCCCAGCACCGACAAGCCGCCTCACACACCCCGGGTGCAGCCGGCTATTGCTGCAGCAAAAACGTTTGGACGGAACCACATACGAGAGGGTCCTTGCGCCCCCCCATCCCGCGGGCGGAGTACGACGGCACATTCATTCTGCGTGCGGTAGACTCCGGCAACGCGTGGGACCCACGGGCCGCAGCCCGTGGGCTTGAGATTACGGATCTCCATGCGCGGGTGCTTTGCATTTGTGGCCCAACAAAAGCGGCTGCACCCCACCCCGCACGACACACCCCCGTGCATCTCGCAAGGTGTGGAACGGTCGTTTATCCAACCCCACGGGCTTCGCCGAAGCTGGCAAGCTAGCTTTCCGCGAGCAGGGGGCCGGCGAGTGTAGCTGCGACGACATTTTCTGCCCGGTACGAATATGACGGCCGAAGCACGTTCAGTCGTCGCTTTTTTGAGTTCCGAGAGGTGACAGCATTTCGGTTACCAGACGAGGACGAGATTCTCCGAGCCGGACCAAGTCCGCGCGTAGTCAAAGACCGCCGCAGCCAATGCAAGGGTGATCTTGTCGCGGGCGCGGCGGTGCATCACGGGCGAAGCTCGTGGGCTTGGATAAACGACCGTTCCCCAATTCAGTGATGCACGGCACACGCGCCCCGTTCGTTTGGCAGCGGGTGCGAGACGGAGGCTTTGAGATTCTGTCCGAGCCGGGATATGATTCGTCGGGCGGTGCCCCACTCTGCGGCTTTGTACCCGGTGTGCTTCGATGACCCCGCATCTCGACGACTCTTCGCATGACTCTTCGCCGCGCTACCGCCCCGAGGCGCCACGGCCTCGGCGAGAGCCGGCGGCGGTGCGCATGGTGCGGATGCTGGTGCGGCGCCCCGTGGCCCTGTTGATGGTGCTTGCGGCCATTGCCGTGGTGGGCTCCATTGCGTACTCGCGCATTCCGGTGCAGCAGTGGCCGGCGGGGCTCGAGGTGCCGGTGATGTGGATGCGGCTAAGCTTCGTCAATCCCGACGCGGCGGTTTCGCCGCAGGAGGTGGAGCGGGCGCTTGCGCGACCGGTGGAGGAGCACCTTGCGGGCGTTCCGAACGTGACCGACTTGCGGACTACGTCGCGGGACGGTTCGCTGCGAGTGATGTTGCGCTTCGAGGAGGACACCGACATGTCGGTGACCTACGCCGAGGTGCGCGACCGGATTGACCGAATGCGTGCGGAACTCGAGCATGAGCTCAACCCGCCGCACATCGGCATGGTCGACCCGGACAGCCGCCCCGTGGCGGAGTATGCGCTGACCTTTTCGCCGGAGCTTGACCCCGGGGAGGCGTTTTCGCGCATTGATCACGAAGTGATGCCGGTGCTCGAGGGGCTAGGCGGCATCAGCAACATTGAGATGAGCGGGGCAATCACCGGCTTTTATGAGATCCAACCCCGCGCCGACGACCTCTCTCGGCTCGGCATTGGGCCGGACCGGCTTACGCAGCGCCTGCGCGAGGCGAACTTCGCCCGTTCGCTCGGTACGCTGGAAGACTCGCACCGCCGCTACTACCTCGTCGCCGACGCAAAGCTGAATTCGCTTGCGGAGCTGCGCGAGTTGCCCATCCAGGGGGGCGTCAAGCTCGCCGACGTCGCAGAAATTGTGCAGCGCACGAGCTTCCGCGACGACCTGATCTTTCTGAACGGGCGCGCCGCCGCGGTGCTCGAATTCTACAAGAACGACGAGGCGAATACGGTCGAGCTCTGCGCGGCCATTGAACGCACCCTCGACGAGTTACAGGCCGACGGCCGGCTCGACGACTTCTTCGTCGTCAAGATGAGCGACGACGGCGAAGGGATCTCCGACTCGGTACGCAACCTGATGGAGACGGCGGCGCTCGGCGGGTTGTGCGCTTTTTTCATTCTGCTCTTGTTCCTGCGGCGCGCCCGGCTGACGTTGCTGATCATGGTGTGCACGCCGCTGGCCATGCTGATTGCCTTGATTGCGCTCTACGCCAGCGGCGGCAGCATCAACATGCTCAGCCTCGTCGGCTTTACCCTTGCCGTGGGCATGCTCGTCGACAATGCGGTGGTGATTGTCGAGAACATTGCGCGCAAACGCGAACGGGACGGCGACGAGGATCCCGAATCGGCCTCGGCACACGGTGCGGGGGAGGTGCTGCTTGCGGTGACGCTGGCGACGTTAACGACGGTGGTGGTGTTTCTGCCACTGATGCTTTTGCCCGGCAGCGCCTTTCTGACCTTCTTTATGACCGCGATCGGCTTCACGCTTTGCATGGCGATGATTGCGTCGTTGTTCGTGGCCATTGTGTTCGTCCCGCTAGCTGCGCGTCACCTCGCCGGCTCACAACGCCTCTCGCCGCGACGCTTGCGCTTTATGCGCTGGATGCGCACTGCCGGGATACCGGTGCTTGCGCTCGCCTTCGGTGGCTCGCTGGTGGTGTCGCTCGTGCCAGGCTGGCGTGAGAGCCTCGGGGTGACGAACGGTTTCGAGGGTGGCCTTGCCGTGGCGGGGCTTGCCTTGCTGGTGGCGGCGGCGTTGCTCGGGCTGCTTGCGCTGCTGTGGTGGCTCGCGCCGCTGGGCAAGCCGCTCGACGGCTTTTTCGCCCGGGCGTTGGAACGGCTGCGCCGCGCCTACCTTGCCGTGTTGCGCGCCGCGCTTGCGCACCGAATCATCACCCTCGGCGTCGTCGTCGCCTGTGTCGCCGGCACCGTGCACGTCGCGCAGCACGGCGTCGAGGACACGCTGGAGCCGCTGCGGATTCAGGAGCGCCCCTCGCGCAATCCCGACTCGGTGCGCCTGCGGGTGCGGCTGCCGGACGGCATGGAACTCGCCGAGGCGCGCGACGTCTTCGCCGCGTTCGACGCCACGATCGCCGGCATTCAGGAACACGACGCCCCGCTCGCGGCCATGCCCGACGACCTCGACCCGGAGCGGCTGCGCTGGTTCTTCGGCGAGCGGATCACCCACGACGCGGAGCGAGGCAAACTCACCTGGCTCGGCATCAAGACCGAGGATGACCTCGACGTCGCGCTGCGCCTCTCGCAAGATTCTCAGTGGCAACGCGCCATCCGGGACATCTACGCCACCTCGAAGCGGCGCGTTGCCCGAACCGCCATGGAGGCGCTGCCCGAGGGGGTCGACGCCGCGTTGCTCGAAGAGATCAGCGACGGTCGCTTGCACGTTCGCGCCAACGGCGGCTCCAACGACGACAGCCGCAGCCGTGACGGTGACGGCAACGGCTACGAATTGATCTGGCGGGGGAGGATGTTCGAGGAGCAGCATGAGGCGCTCGAGGAGCTTGCGCCGGAGCATCATGCCTGGATGCGCGCCGTGCGCAGCCTGCAAGCGGAGTTGCAGTTGCAGGCGGTGACCTCGTACATGATCAGCTTCTCCGCACGACGCGGCTCCATCCGCCTCTACTTCGACCCCGACGACCCGACGTGGGATGCGCGCCTCGTCGGTAACACCGTCGCCGAGTTGATGCCGACCTTTCCCGGGGTGCGGGTTCGCTACGGCTGGGGCCGCGGCGGCGGAGGCGGCGGCTTCGGGGGCGGCTTCGGCCAGCAGCGTCTCGGCATTGTGCTGCTCGGGCCGGAGACGGAGCGCCTCGAAGCGTTGGGCGAACAGATTGTCTCGCAACTCGAAAACGTCGACGGACTCGTCGACCCGGTTACCGAAACCGAAGAGGGCCAGCCCGAGGTGCGCCTCGTGTTGGACCGCGAAGCGACCGTCACCCAAGGTGCGGAGCCGGGCCGCATTGCGCGCTCACTTTCCTTCTCGCTGACCGGGACGCGGCTGCCCGACCTCGAAATGGAGGACGGCACGTTGCGGCAGTTGCGGCTGCGCATGGCGCCGGTGACCGAATACGACGGCCTGCGCGGCCAAGCGGTGGAACGCATGGAAACCCTCGACGAGGCGCTCGACACGCGCGTGCCCGCCACCCCCGGCGAGGAGCCCGACAGCTTCACCAGCACTCCGCTACGCAGCTTCGTGCTCGAGGAGCCGACCTACGGCACGAGCTTGAGCCGCATCCAGCGCCTCAACCGGCGCACGAGCCTGCAGATCACCGCCGACGTCGAACGGGGACGCGACCTTGCCGAGCTGATTCCGGAGATTGAAGTCGTGCTGCACAACGTCGACTTCCCCGCCGGCTACTCCTACGAGTGGGGCGAGCGGGTGCGCCAGTGGCGCGGCATGGATGCGGAGCTTTGGACGGCGCTGCTCGCGGCCATGTTCTGCGTCTTCGTGTTGATGGCCGTCTTTTTCGAGTCGCTCACCAAGCCGTTCGCCATCCTCACGACGGTGCCGCTCGCCGGGATTGGCGCCGTCTGGATTCTGATGCTCACCGACACCGCACTCGACGTTGTCGCCATTGTCGGCGCGGTGCTGCTCGTCGGCCTCGTGGTGAACAACGGCATTGTGTTGATCGACTTGATCAACCGCAACGTCGCCGCCGGGCTGGCCGTGGGGGACGCGGTCCTCGACGCCTGCGCCTACCGCTTTCGCCCCATTCTGATGACCGCCACGACAACGATCGTCGGCTTGATTCCCATGGCCCAAGCCACCGGCACCTTCCTCGGCACTTCGTATTATCCGATTGCACTCACCGTAATCGGCGGCCTGATCACCGGCACGCTGCTGACGCTGATCGTCGTGCCGCTCGTTTACACGTTGATCGACGACGGCCTCAACGGCCACGCCCTCAACCGCCGCACGCCGACCTCGCGCCAAGCGCTGATTGCAACAGTGGCGACTCTGGCGCTCATTGCCGCCACGGTCGCGGCGTTCGTACACGCGAGCTGACGCCGAGCTTCAAATCAATAGGGAGGCCCGTGGGCGAGGTGGCGACCGATCCGCAAACTGGACGTGCGCGCCGTGCGTCGCTTTGAACGTGGTGTGCCGTCTGGTACCGTAAGGGATGCCACTACGCTTCGCGTTCGCTGTCGAGCTTTTCGGACGTCTCCCATGCAGTCGATCGTCGACCGCTACCGGTTTCGGCTGGTCCGCAAAATCGCCGAAGGCGGCATGGGGGCCGTCTATGAAGCCATTCAACACGGGGCCGAGGGATTCGAAAAAATCGTCTCGATCAAGACCGTGATCGAGGACCTCTCGAGCAACCCCGAGTTCGTCCAAATGTTTATCGGTGAGGCGAAGCTCGTCGCCGACCTTGTCCACCAGAACATTGTGCAGGTCTATCAGCTCGGCAAGATCGGTACGCGCTACTACATCGCCATGGAGTACGTGCACGGCGTCAACCTCGAGGAATTCCTCGAGCGGCACTACGAACTCGGCCGGCGCGTCCCGGTCGAACTGGTCGCCTTCATTGTCAGCCGCGCCAGCCTCGGGCTCGACTACGCGCACTCGAAGACCGACATGCACGGCAAGCCGCTGGGCGTCGTGCACCGCGACATCTCGCCTCGCAACATCATGATCGACACGCAAGGGGTGGTGAAGATCACCGACTTCGGCATTGCCAAGGCCCGCGAGGTCATGGCGGCGCGCGAAGGGGAGGTGTTGCTCGGCAAGGCCCAGTACATGAGCCCCGAGCAGGCGCAGTTGCAAGCGACGGATCTGCGCAGCGACCTATTCAGCCTCGGCATCGTGATGTACGAGTTGTTCGCCGGCCGTAACATCTTCGCCGACGAGAACACCCGCACGACCATCGCGAACATCACGCAGCACCCGGTTCCGCCGGTGCGCACCTACAACCCCGACGTGCCCGAGGAACTCGAACGGATATTGCGCAAGGCCCTCGAGCGCGACATCGAGCGTCGCTACCAGAGTGGCAACGACTTCGCCTACGACCTGCAGTACTACATGTACAAGGACCGCTTCGGGCCGACGTATCAGACGTTGGAGGCCTACCTCAAGGAGATCTTTCCGCACTTTGCCGATCCGAAGGTGTCGCGGACGCTGCGCCCAATCAGTTACCGCTCGCTTTCCGAAACGGCGGTGCTCGACGTACAAGGGACGGAGTCGCCGCCGGTGCCGCCGTCCCCCGGACAGGATACGGCGGGCACGACGAATTCTGCTCAGGGACGGGAAGCTGAACCGAACTGATCGTGTTGTATGGGGAACGACAGAACCGACCCGCAGGGTCTTAACCGAAAGGAAGTCGCCTTATGGTGCAAACGCTGAGTGAAGAGTCCTTCGAGGGCTACGTCAATGAGCACGAGATCGCGGTGATCGACTTCACCTCACCGACGTGTACGCCGTGCCAAACGATCAAGCCGATCGTGGAGCAGTTGGCTACCGAATACGACGGCAAGGCAGGCGTGGCGATCGTCGACATCCAGCAAAGCCCCAGCTTAGCCGTGAAGTGCGGCGTGATGAGTGTGCCCACGGTGATGTACTTCAAGCACGGCAAGCCGGTCGAGCAAATCGTCGGGGCGCGCTCCAAGAAGGATTACGCCAACACGTTGGACAAAGTGGCCGCGACGCCGTAGGCGCATGGCGGCCCCAATGGCACACTGAAGAATTGGACGGAGTCGTCCGCAGGTCCCGCGTCCCTCCAAAGTGGAGAGCGACACACAACAGAAGAGGAATTCGCATCATGGTTCATGCCCTGACTGACCAAAGCTTCGAAGAATACCTCCAGGCGAACAAGGTCGCGCTCGTCGACTTCACCGCAACCTGGTGCGGTCCGTGCCAGATGCTCAAGCCGATCGTTGAGCAGTTGGCCACCGAATATGAAGGCAAGGCCGGCGTGGCCATGGTCGACATCGACCAGAACCGCGCGATTGCCTCGAAATACGGCATCATGAGCGTGCCGACGGTGATGATCTTCAAGGATGGCCAGCCGGTCGAGCAGATTGTCGGCCTGCGCTCGAAGCCGGACTATGCCAAGTTGCTCGACGAGTTGAGCGCAGCGTAACGCCACCGCAAAGAGCGCGAAACGAAAACGACACGGTCAGGCCCACCAGCCCGACCGTGTCGTGGTCGTTTCGCACGGACGATGAAACCGCGCGCCTGTGAACCGCAATTCAACCCTACGGGCTTTGCCCGAATGCGTAATCGGCATTGACGAGATCTCGCAAGCGCAAGGCGCCACCCCGCGCTCGTTTCAGAACTGAACGACTACCGCCGGTTCAATGGTTGCCGGAAGCCCGTCTGAAGGGCTACACTGTTTTGGTCTTTGGTGCCGTCGCCGGCGGGACGTCGGGTTGCGCACCGTGCGGAGCGAATGCGCTTCGTCACCCAACGATCCTATTCTTTGGTTTTTCACCGTTTCGTTTTTCGGAGGAGTACCGATGGATCGCAGGCCGCTACCGATCTTGCTCGCGGCGCCCTTGGCGGTGCTCGCCTTCGCCCTCGTGTCACACTCCGTCGCCGTGGCGCAGGATGTGGCGATCTTGCACGCGGACTCGCAACACGTCGCGAGCGTCGTCGACGCAATCGACGACACGGGCTCGCTGACTGGCACGGTGATCGACACGATCGACGTCGGCACCGACACACCGGCCATCGCGACGCTCGTGCAGTACGAGGCGCTGCTCGTCTACAACGTCGAGCCGTTCGACGATGCGGCCGCCTTGGGGGATGTGCTTGCGGATTACGTCGATGCTGGCGGTGGTGTGGTGGTGACGCTCGGCACGAACGTCGACGGCGAGGAGATTCTCGGGCGCTTCGATAGCCAGAGCTACCATCCGTTGACCGTCGAGGATCCGGCGTCGAATTCGAATCCGACGATGCCGATGTACCCGGGGGGACAGTCGCACCAGATTCTCGACAACGTCGGTTCGTTGCGAGCGGCCACGGTACTCGATAGCACGCTACGCCAGGGCGGCTCGGTCGTCGCCGGCGCCCACTTCGACACGGGCGAGCCCGTCGCCGCGGAGAACTTGAGCCACGCGGGAAAGGTCGTTGCCTTGAACATCTATGCGGTACCTTTGGCGAACCACCCCGACGGTTGGAGTGAATTCACCGACGGCGACTTTTTGCTCGCCGACTCGCTCGTCTACGTGGCCGGTACCCCGCAATACCTGCAGGTCGAGGCAAACGCCGGTTTCACCGT
>SKZP01000509.1 GCA_007127275.1 Planctomycetota bacterium | reverse complement strand
TGGGCGATGGTATCCACCCAGTACGGCACGAAGCGCTCCACCGTCTGCTTGAGGGCCTCGGTGCGCGGCAGGGTCTTTGCGTCAAGCTCGGCGTAGCGCGGGTCGTTGCGTGGATGCCGCTCGTCGTTCGTCTCCAGTGCCGGCGGCGGCGTGTCGTAACTGCGCCGCCAAATCTTCACTTGTTCCTCGCCGTGCTTCGCGGACGTTTCTGCTTTGTTGAGCCCCTGCAGGGCGCCGTAGTGCCGTTCGTTGAGCCGCCAGGAACGGTGTACTGGAACCCACATCCGGTCCATTTCCTCAAGCACGACCCACAGCGTGCGAATGGCACGCTTGAGCACCGAAGTGTAGGCGACTTCGATGTGATACTCCCCTTCCTTGAGCAGTCGAGCCGCTTCCCGCGCTTCGTTGATCCCCGTCTCCGTCAGGTCGACGTCGGTCCAGCCGGTGAAGCGGTTCTCTTTGTTCCAGACGCTTTCGCCGTGACGCAGCAGCACCAGTTTGTACATGGTTCGTTCGCCTTGCTCGTTGTTGTCGCTCGCATCCAAGCACCCGCACCGGCGTGCGTGGCGCCGCCTTCACCCCACGGTACTAGCGCCGTTCGCGCACTCTGTCTACGCCCGTCCCTCTCCAAATGTGGCAGCCAAGCCCACGGGCTTCGCCCGTGGGTCGAAGCCCGTATCTGTGACCCACGGCGAAGCCGTACCGGGTGTGACCCACGGGCGAAGCCCGTGGGCTTGGGGGTGCCGCACGCTGCCGCAAAACTTCTGTTTTTGCGGCGGCTTTGGCAGGATGCGTGGCATTGGCTCCACTGCGAGGTACAGTAGCGAAGAACGTTTCCGCCTCCCCCCTGCGTAAGCGCTCCACGTGTCCGTAATGAGTACCGTGCAATGACTCACTCCGCACTCGCCCCGATTGCCTTTTCTATGCCGTGGATGACCGAGGCGGATGCGGCCGCGGTGGCCGAAGTGGTGCGCTCCGGGCGACTTTCCATTGGGCCGAAGCTGGAGGCGTTCGAAGAGGCGCTGGCCGAGTGCTGCGGCACCCGTCACGCTGTCGGCGTCAGTTCCGGCACCGCGGGGCTGCACACCATACTTGCCGCGCTGGAGATTGGTCCGGGGGACGAGGTGCTTGTGCCGTCGTTCACCTTCAACGCAAGCGTTAGCGTGATATTCCTCGCCGGGGCGACTCCGGTGTTCGTCGACATTGAGCCGGACACCTACAATCTGGATCCGCAGGACGTCGAGGCGAAGATTTCGCCGCGCACCCGTGCCATCCTCGCGGTGGACGTGTTCGGCCACCCCGCGGAGTGGGACGAGCTGGAACGAATTGCGGCGCGGCACGGGCTTGCGTTGATTGATGACTGCTGCGAAGCGCTGGGGGCTCGCTACCGGGGGCGCCCATTGGGTTCGCTGGGCGTCGCGGGCTGCTTCGGCTTCTACCCGAACAAGCCGATTACCACCGGCGAAGGCGGCATGATTACCACCGACGACGACGAGCTTGCCCGCCGCGCGCGCAGCATTCGCAACCAGGGACGCTCCGCCATGGGCCAGTGGCTCGAGCACGAGGCGTTGGGATATAACTACCGCATGTGCGAGATGGCCGCCGCGCTCGGCGCGTCCCAACTGGCGCGCCTCGAGGAGTTGCTCGCCCACCGGTGTCGCGTCGCCGAGGGCTACCGGGAGCGCCTCGAGGGGCACGCCGGCATCAAACGTCCCGCGAGTCGAGCGCACGTGGAGCGTTGCTGGTTCGTTTACGTGGTTGAGCTGAGCGACGGGACCGACCGCACCGTGGTGATGGAACGCCTCAACCACCGCGGCATTCCGACCCGCGCCTACTTCAGTCCCATTCATTTGCAGCCATACGTGCAAGCGCGACTCGAGTGCCACCCGCGGCTGGCGGCGACGGGACGCGCCGGGGCGCTGCCACGCACGGAAGAGATTGCCGCGCGCACGGTTGCCTTGCCGTTTCATCCGCAATTGGAGCCGGCGGAGCTCGACCGTGTTGTCGACGCCCTCTTGACTGCAGTAGCCCACGAAAGGTAATTGGAAAATGGGACGTTCGTCCATTCCCCGTGGGGGCATGCAAGATACGCACTGGGCGTTCACGTCTTGATGGGAACCCCGTCCCGGTTACATAACTCCCTTACCTACTGGGGTTTCCGCCGGTAGGTCGACGTCCGAGCACAAGTCGAGCCCGTCCGTATGGCCTCACGCCGCGATCAGGAAGAACATATCCCGAACAGACTGCTCGTGACGCAGTTGGCGGGGATTGCGTCGAACGGCCACGGTGGTGGCGGCTCGGCGGAGGCGAATGGAACCGGTGCGAACGGTCGGTTGCCCGCGGGCGTTCCCGGCTACGGCCACGACAATGGCAGCAACGGCGCGGCACCCGGGCCACCGCCGCTTGCCCCTCGAGTGGTGCCGCGCAACGAGATGGCCTCGGAGTTCGACCTGCGCGAAGTGCTCGCCATGATTTCGCGCTGGAAATGGGCCGGCCTCGGCGTGGCAGTCCTGGCGGCCGCGCTGACCGTTGCCTACGTTCATTTTTTTTGGGAGCCCGAAGCGACTGCAACGACCGAGATGCGCCATCAAGGGGAGCCGCGTCTGCCCCTCCAGGAGATGTTGGCCGCCAGTTCGTCGGACAATCTGACCGCAGACACGCTGACCATGCGCTCGCCGGCCAACTTCGAGGTGCTCGCAAAGATTGTGGACGCGCTCGACGAGTTGCCGCCCGAACGGCGCAGCCTCCCGTTGCCGGCTGGCGACGACGGGGAGGCTGTCTCGGACGAGGCGCTAGCGGAATTGGAAGCGGCGGGCGCTCCGTTTGGCGCGGCGCATGAGGAGCTGTTCCTTTCGCCGAGCGACTCGTTCAGCAATTGGCTCGTGCTCGACTTTGCCAGCGGTCGAGCGGTCGAACCGGAAGAGATTGACGCACAGATCGACTCGTTCAAGGGCAACCTCTTGCTGATTCGCCCGGATGATCACCGCCTGCTGCTCGAGTCTTATTGGGGGGTCGACGAGCGCTCCCGCGAGGAAATCCGTAGTTTGACGCGCAATCCCTCGGCGCTCGTCAATGCCGTCTCCACCTCGGCGAGTTCGGATACGCGGACCATCCGCGTGCGGGTCACCCACGGCAACCCGCACGTCTCGGTCTTTTTCGCCAATGCCTTGCCGGTCTCGTTCAACTCCTTTTCGCAGCGCAAGTCGCAGGTGCGCCGCAGCCTCGCGGTGGGCATTGCCGAGAGTTCGCTGCGCCAGTCGCGCCAGAGTTGGATCAATGCCCATCAGGAACTCGACGAAGAGATGGAACGCGTCAACCGCCGTTTGGCGGAGCGCGCCTCGCTGATCAATGTCGCGGGGCTCGAGCCGGAAGAGGTGGCTCGGATGATCGGCGAGCTCAACTTCGACATCCTGATGCTCGAGTGGGAAAAGCACGCGCTGGCCGACCAATGGATTGAGCTCGAACGGGAGCGCCTGCGACTGTACGAGGACGGGTGGCTGGATCCGAACGCCGCGGAGATTTCCTGGAGGCGAGAGGAGAGGCGCGTCTTGCTTGCCGGTGGTGGCAGCGTCGCCGACCGCTCCGGCATGCTTCGCAGACATGAGGACCGGATTTCCGCACTCGAGGCGCAGCGAGAACGGCGTGCTGAGAAGATTGAACAAGCCGCCTCGGACTTGCGCGAGATTTGCGAGAGGATCTCGGAACTGCCCATTGACGACCCGCGTCGGAGCGAGTGGCAAGAGGAGTTCGAGGAAAGGCAAGCGGCCTTCGAGGAGGCGACCAAGCAAGTCGACCTGACGAGCGAGGCGCATGCCGCGGTGGTACAGCTACGGGGGGAAGCACGGACGCTGCGCCGCTCGTCCGTCGAGCTTAACCGAAAGGCGGAAGTGGCACGGGAGAAGCTCGCCGAGCTCAATGTCCAGCGCAGCATGCTCGTCGAGGAGAACCGCTCGATCAAACAGCGCCAGGCGCAGGTGCAGGCGTTGTTCGACCGCATGATTCGCTCGGCGAATTTGTTGCAAGAGGCGCAGTTGAATCTCGCCTCGGATACCTCGCACCTGTTCGACTGGCAGCGCACCGCCTCGGTCGACATGGTCTCACACTCGACGCCAACCATGTTGCTCGTCACCGGGTCGTTGCTCGCGGTCCTGCTCGGGCTGCTCACCATTTTCGTGTTGCATCAACTCGACCACCGCGTCGTCTCGACGGCACAACTGGCGAAGCTGACCAATCTGCCGGTGCTCGGCCGCGTGCCCCGGCTGAAGCGCCGCGACATTTCGCACCTGTTACGCCGCTCCGACTCGGACGCCTTGCGCGCCTCGCAGTTTCACCCGTCCATGGCCATGCTTGCCTTCAATCTCGCGCATGCGGTGCGGCGACCCAACGGCGGTATGGTCTGCCTGGCGACCTCGAGTGTGCCCACCGAGGGCAAGTCGCTCATCTCGCGCCAACTCGCGGCGCTTTACGCCGCCAAGGGGTTGCGTAGTTGCCTACTGCTCGCCGACTGCCACCAAATCAGCGCCGACTCGCTCGACCTGCTCGGCGAATCTGCCGAGACGGCCCCCGCGGGCTTCATTGGTCTTGTCAACGCGTACAACGAAACCGGCGTCGAGCCAGAGTGGGAGCGTGGCATTCATGCCTCTCGGATCCGCAATCTCTCCATTGTTTTGCCCGGTGAGGGAGACGTTGACACGAATACGCACTTCGAGTCGCCCGGCTTCGCCGCGATGATGGAGTACTTGCGCACTCGTTTCGACGTGATCTTGATGGACAGCCCCCCCGTCTCCCTCTCCACGGATCCGTTGACGCTCGGCGCGCTCGTCGACACGGCGCTGCTCGTCGTGCGCGTCGGCGTTTCCCAAATCGAGGGGGTCAGCAATACCCTCAATCAGGTGCAGTTCGTAAACCTGCCCGTCGCCGGGATCGTCTTCAACGACATACGCCGCGAGCGCCGCTACGGGTACAGCTACTACGGCTACTACTACGGCTACAGCGGCGGCCGCAACGGAAGCCGCACGAACATCCCGGCAGCGGCGCTCGACTCGGACCCCGACGGCTCAGCCGCGGCAGCCGAGGGTGCAACGGCCTCCGGCGAGGCGCCACGCGCCTCCCATCGGCGTCACGCCGCCGAGCCCTCGTCCCGAAACGTATCCGTCTCACCTACGACCTCGCATCCGAATGGCCACGGCTAACCGCTGCTTCCGTATTGCCGCTCCCCGCTTTGCGACGCATTCACCTGCCGCGCGTGTTCGTCTCGTGCTCGGGCTGATTGGTGTGCCGTGCCTCGCCTTGCTGCTCGGCCTCGGCTGCGCCTCGAAGGATCACCCGAAGCCGCCGGAGACGCTGGTCGCGGACCATTCGCGGGAGTCGGCCTCGGACTACCGTGCCCCGTTGTGGCAGAGCACGGCAAGTGTGGAGCAGCTGCAACGCGCCCGGCAGGAGCAGGCAAAGCTGTTCGCGAGCTACCGCTTCCGTCCGGGCGACCGTTTCACCGTCGTCGTGCCGCACGTCGAACATGTGCCGGTCATGCCGTCTCGCGACTCGCGCCGGCGTACCGAGGAGCTGTTGCGGCAACGTCAACTCGGCAACGGCCGTGCGGAGCTCGAGCCGCGCACCGAGGAGCACAAGGTCACCGAGGCCTACCAGGTCACGGTCATGCCGGACGGCAAGATTTATGTGCCGTTTCTCGACGAGGCGGTTGCGGTCGAAGGGCTCGACCCGGTGGAGGTGGGGCGTCACTTGGCGCAAGGAGAAGAGCCGCTGATTGCCTGCATCAATTGCGGCTACCATTACTCCCCGCGGCGACAGCGCTGTCCGGTGTGCGGTGCAACCCCGGACGACCGCGTTCATGCGCCGCGACTGACGCTCTCGCACGAGGCGCGTCAACAAATTGTCGTCGCCATGGGCGGGCTCGCCGCCGCCGAGGCGGAGCCACTGCGCCCCACCAGCGTCGAGGGCTACTGGTGGGCCATTTGCGAGCAAGGGATTGTCGGGCTCGTCGAGCGGTCCTCGGAGCGCTACGTGTTCCGCCAAGCCGAGGTCGCCTGGTCGCACTACCTCGGACGTACCCACCTTGCCGGGCGGACGCTGCAAACGCCGGAGCGCAAGCGTGAAGTTTACCTGCCGGTGCAGCGCGACTGGCTCCACCTCGACCTGATCACCGGCGAAACCAGCCGCGTCAGTGATTCGCCGAGCGAGGATTCCGCGCAACGTGTGCCGCGCGCACCGCGCCCGGGGGGGCTTGCCGGGCAGGTTGCGAATCCCACGGTACGCGTCGCCGAGATCGAGCCCGAGCCGCTCAACTACAGCGTCAACGTCACCGGGGCGGTGCACCGTCCGGAGCGCATCCCGGTGCGACGCGGCACGCGCCTGTGGGACGCCATCACCGCCGCCGGCGGCCCGCTTATCCGTCCGCGTGGCGATGGGTCGGATGCGTCACGCACTCGCGAGCGCTATATGAGCGCCTCGGTACACGACGAGGACTCCACCTTGCCCGCGGTGGACTGGCACGGCGCGGTGTTGATGCGCGAGGCGCGCTACCTTCCCGAGGAGACGTTGCCGCCAGGGGCGCAGCCGCACGACCTGATCCGCCTCAACGTCGACTTCGAGGGTCTCGCCGAGGGGGACGTGCGCCAGAACGTGCCCATCTTGCCCGGAGATCTCGTCTACATCCCCGAGTTTCAGCCGCAGCGCATCCGCATCAATGTCGCTGGCGAGGTGGGCAATCCCGGCGTCTACTACTTCAACTCGCGGCCGGACTTGATGACGGCGTTGCTCGAAGCGGGCTGGATCGACCGGCGCCGCGCGAAGTCGCGAGCGATCTACCTCGTGCGGCCCAACCGCGAAGAAGGGACCCGCGACGTCTTCCGCCTCCGCTCGCTCGACGTTGCCCGCGGCCACGCCCCCAACCTCGACTTGCGCGACGGTGACACGTTGTTCGTGGATACCGACGCCCTCACCGACGTCGGCGACGCACTCGGCAAGCTCCAACCACTCGTGCGCTTCACCTCCGAGCCCATCACCCAATACCTGCGCTGGCGCACCTTCTTCGACGAGTTCTCCGGCGAATAAGGAGTTCGCGCGACGTTCGTCGGATCTGGCAGGACATTGCCTCCGAACGACGACAACGAAGCACCGTCTGCCCGCAGATCTGGATACGTAGGGCGGGCCTTCACGCCGCGACGCCGCCTCTACCGCGGGAGTTGCATCAGCGCGTGCACAATGGTGGCGAAAGCCGTAGCCTTCTCCGGCGGAATCTCATCCGTGGCGAGTTGCTGCATCAGCATCTCGAGAAGGGCGCGCGCCTCCTCCGGAGTACGCGGAGGCGCCGCCGCGAGTTGCTCGAGGTTGCCTTGCCAAACGCCGGTCTCCTTGAGTTCGTTGGGTACGAGACCGCTTGAACTCTCGGTCAGCGACTCGGGAAAACTGGCCGGGTCTAATGCCTCGGCCGACTGGGGCTGTGCATCAAGGCTCTCGCCACTGCCGGCGAACCAGTTGCCGTGATCCGCCGTCCAGTTCATCCCGTCGGCGGAGTCCTCCGAGTCAAAGGTGGACTGGTCCTCGGCTGCCCCTTCGAACGCGGAGGCCACCTCGGCGAAGGGGTCGGGCGACTGCGCCGCTTCTGCTTCGAGGGGGCTAGGCTCGGCCGGTTCGCTCGGCAGGACCATGTCGCTCGGCATGGGAATGCGCTGACTTTCGCGCAACGCCGAGGCGCCGCCGTTGCTCCCCTCCTCGCTGGCCTGTGGCTGCACCGCATGCTCTGCGCCGAACTCGGGAGTGGCACCCGACGTGGCGGGGGCGGCCTCGGCGGCGGCCCTCGGAGGCACGCTTGCCGGGCGCTGCTGCGGCTTTACCGCATGGCGCATCAGCGAGGTCTCGCGCCGCGGCTCCAGCGTCAGCGGCACGTGCACCGACTGATCCGGCACGTGTTCCATATCCAGCGCCTGCAGGTTGCGCGGCTCCTCGTCGTCGAGCGCAACACGGTAATCCGAGAGCCGCCAACTCGTGCACTGCGGCATGCCCGGGCCGGCGGCCGGGCCGTTCACGGGGTAGATGCGCGTGATGCGCTGTACGGGAACGCGCTCCACGCCGTCGGGGCCCGCCTGCGTATGGCGCCAGGAGGTATTCTGTCGGTCGCCGTGGTAGACACGCACGTAGTCGCCACGGGCGGGCCGCTTCACAGGTGCAAGCCAAGCACGCGTCGCCTCGTCGACGACATCGCGATTTAGCTGTCCCGCGCGGTAGGCAAACGCTGGCTCCTCCCCTTCGACGTAGGCGGCGAGCGCCTCCTCCGGTTGCTTCGAGATGTCGAAGCCCTTGACGAGAAACTCGCGCCGCGAGACATCCCAAATCCAGATCTTCGGAAAGACTCGCTCCTCGCGAGGGTCGAGGTAGACCTGAAAGCGCTCCGGCACCGCCGGGTCCCCGTCGTCGAGCAGCGGCACGCCGTAGAGCGCAAAAACGTGCTCGTCGGAGAGCAGCGACTCGAACACACTCACCGTAAGCCGCTTGTAGCCGCTGGGCACGTGCAAATGGCCCCACCAGAGATTCTTATGCTGGTTCGCCTCTGGCTGATGCGGGTCGTAGACGACGCGGAACTGCTCCTGCGGCGGCGGCGACTGCACCTCCGGATTCCAATTCGTCTCGAACAGCTTCAGCTTGCGCTCGGTCGGCAACATCCGCAGCGGCCCGCCGAACGTCTCC
>SKZP01000443.1 GCA_007127275.1 Planctomycetota bacterium | reverse complement strand
TGTGCGTAAGCTGTGTGGCGAGATCCCGAGTGTTGCCACGCTTTCGCTTCGTCGTGCGAGCCGGCTACCGAGTCGCCGTTTCGCCCCAGGCGGCGCACAACGCCGGTGCAAGCTCCTCCGTGGCACGGAAATCCATCGCTACGCCAATGGCGCCTTCCTGCGGTATCTCGTGGACGCGTACCGGCAAGCCGTAGACGTTGGAGAGGCGAGACGGCTCGAGCACCTCGGCCGGCGCGCCCTCGGCGAGGACACGACCGGCGTCGAGCAAGGCAAGCGTGGGGCACGCCGCCGCCGCGAGCGTGAGGTCGTGCATCACCGCAAGCACCGTGACGCCGCACGTCGCATGCAATTCCCGTACAAGCCGCACCGTTTGGGCGAGGTGTCGCACGTCGAGGTGGTTGAGCGCCTCGTCGAGCAGCAACAACCGCGGCGTCTGCGCAAGGGCGCGCGCAATGGCGACGCGCTGGCGCTCTCCGCCGGAGAGCCGACTCACCGGCACCTCGGCAAGCTCGTCGAGCCCCAGCGCCTCGAGGCAGCGTTCCACGAGTTCGTGCTCCGCCTCGCTCAACGGCGAAAAGCGCCGGTGATACGGAAAGCGGCCCATGGCGACGACCTCGCGTACCGCAAAGTCAAACGGAACCTGTCCCTCTTGCGAAACGAGCGCGACGTGACGCGCGCGCGCGCGACTCGCCCACTCGTCGAGCGGTGTGTCGAACAAGGAGACGCTCCCCGCCTGTGGCGCCATCAGCCCCGCAATTAGATGCAGCAGCGTCGTCTTGCCGGCGCCATTGGGACCAATAAGGCCGACGAAATCTCCGGTCGCGAGTTGCCAATTCAACTCGGCAAACACCGGATCTCCAGGCCGGTATCCGAAGCTGACCTCACGCAAGCGGACGGCGAACGTTGAACGTGTCTCGGACATAAGGGTCGGAGGTGGTTGATGACGAATGTTGGGTGGGCTCGACGAGTCGGCCGTCATGATGAAATCCGTCACGGTATCCTGTTCGCTGCCGCGCGGGGCTTTCACCAATTTTCGCAGCACTTCACGCCTCCCGAATCAGCAAGGCGAGCGGGAACCGGCTCCAAAGTTCAACGAGATCTAGGCTCGGCCGCGTTTCGGAGAGTTCGTAATGCGTCCCGGTGAAGGCGTCGCGCCATGTGCCGGGCTCAAGCGTCAAATGGGTGCCCGCGTAGCCTGTCTCGCCGAGGCTGAGCGTCAGCCGTGGGACTGCCGTGGCGACGGCTTGCGGAGTGGGCGTTGCCGGCGCCTTGCGCAGAAATGCTACGACACGACGTGCCTCGGGACCGCTGGCGACAAGCGGGGTGTAGGTAGCTGTGTCGTTGTAGCAGGAGGGGCGCGTTTTGCGAACGTGCAGTGCCGTGTGTGTGACGCCGAGCTTGAGTCGCGAGTAGCCCTCGAGGTTGAGCGCGTCGGTGGAGCTGGGCTCGCCGAGCCACTGCGGCGCGGCTCGTTCGCGTACTTCTTGCAACATGCGACGCCGCACCTCGAAGTCGACGTCGCGGCGGTTATCCGGATCCGTGAGGCAAAAGCGCGCCAGCTCCTGGCCTTGATACACATCCGGCACGCCGGGCGAGGTGAGCTTCAACAGCACCTGCGCGGCGGCGTGCACCGCGGCATGTCGCATCAAGGGTGCGAGAAAGGATTCCAGTCGCGCAAGGAATGCTTCGTCGGCCACTACCGCATCAACGAAGTGGCGCAAGGCCGACTCGTATTCCTCGTCCATGCGCGTCCACGCCGTATGCAGCTTCGCCTCGCGAGTCGCCTTTTCCATGTACTGCTGCAAGCGCTCGCTCGAGATGGGCCAGGTGCCCACGAGCGCCTGGTACAGATGATATTCCGTCGGCGCATCCGGCCACGACTCGTTCTTGCGGTGCCGGGTGTTGTGTTCGCGCCAGGCATGAACGGCACTGTGCCAGGCCTCGGGAATCTCGCTCAACAGGTTGATGCGCAGGCGGGTATCCTCGGCGCGCTTCGTGTCGTGCGTCGAGGTGGCTAGCATGGTGCGCGGCCACTCGTTCTGCATGCGGGCGTTGTACGCGTGGAACGCCTCCGGCTCGAGGCCGAACAGGTCCGGGTCGCTGCCGACCTCGTTGAGCGAGATCAGGCGGTGATGACGGAACATGGCCGTGTCTTCCATCCCTTTGGCCATGGCGGGGCCGGTAAGCTGCTGGAAGCGGGCGACAAACTGGCGCTCCAAGGCGCCGGGGATGCGGCCGACGAGCAGGTGGTGCAGAAACTCGAACAGCTGCGGATCCGCCTCCGCTTCGTAGGTGCGCGCGAAACCGACCGCTTCGCCGAGCGCCTCGATGTCCGCCGGGCGCACCCCCTCGCCGGGACGCACATACGTGCGGTAGACCGGCATGCCAATAACAATGGCGCGCATCGCTCGAGAAAGCTCTTCGTTCGCGTAGTCGCGGTAGTCGAGGTGGTGCTCGCAGACTTCCCGCAAGAGCGTGACGAGCCGCGTCAAATCCGCAGCGAGTAACTGATCAATCACCAGCGCCTTCATCTCGCGCACCAATTCGCGAAATGGCGGCAGCGCCTCGCCGGTGAACGCTTCATACGCTCGCGTCAGCGCTCGCTCGTTCAGCGGCTCGACAAAGAGGTTGTTGGCGCGCAACAAGAAGTCGTAGCCGGTCGTGCCGTCAATGGGCCAGTCGGCCAACTCCTCGTGCGGCTCGAGGATCTTTTCGGCAACAATCCAGGCCTGCGGCACGGCTTCGCGCAGTCGCGCAAAATACTCCTCCGGGTCGCGCAGGCCGTCGGGGTGGTCGACGCGAATCCCGTGGATTTCGCCAGCCTCGGCAAGCGAGAGAATCAAGGCGTGCGAGTCGGCAAAGACGCCCGGGTTGTCCATGCGTAGCGCCGCGAGGTGGTTGATGTCGAAGAAGCGGCGGTAGTCGAGCTCGTGCCGCGCCGTGCGCCAGTACGCGAGGCGGTAGTTCTGCCGGTTGAGAAACGCATCCAGCGCCGCCTCGTCCGCGGAAATCTCCGCCACGACGCCGTCAATGGCCGCGGCAAGCTCCGGCCGCGTCTCGCACAACTCGCGCAGCATCCGCCCCAGCAGCGCCTTGTCGCGGTGGCGTCGCTCAATCCGTTCCGGATCCGCCTCATCCGTCGGCGGAAGCATCTCGAGCACATCCGCAATGAAGGCCACCTCATCCGACTGCGTCCGCTCCGCCACACCCCGCAACGGCCAGGCGAGCGAATCCGGTGACGCCGGCAGGATGTGCTCGTCGTAAACGGTGACGAGAAAGTCGCCGCCTTCGCGGTGCAGCTTCACGTGTCCCGCCTTGAGCACGCGGCCGTAGTGATCCCCGAGAATGGGCAGCAAGAGCTTGTGACGCAGGCGAGGATCCGGCGGCTCCCACTCGACGTCGAAGGTGTTGCTGTAGCGGCTCGCCGGGCCGTTTTCCAGCAGGTCCCACCACCAGCGGTTGTTGCGCGTCGCCACGGACATGTGATTGGGCACCATGTCGACGACCTGGCCCATGCCGAGCTCGCGAAGCTTTTCGCACAGCAAGTGGTGTGCGGCCTCGCCGCCGAGCTCCGAGTTGACCCGCGTGTAGTCGACGACGTCGTAGCCGTGCTGCGAGCCGGGGGCTGCCTGCAAGTACGGCGACGTATACAGGTGGCTTACCCCGAGCTCGGCAAGGTAGTCGAGCACCGCCGCCGCCGCGGCAAAGCCGAAGCCCGGCCGCAACTGCACGCGGTAGGTCGCCCGAGGCACACGGCCGTTGTCGCGCGAACCGCCGAATTGGTAGGCGAGCGTGTTCATGTCCGCGAGTCTACCTTGGCGGAGCGCTCTCGGCGACGGGGCGCAAAGCGCGCATCAGCACCGCACAAAGTCCCCCGTTGGGGGGCTGCTCGAAGTGACTCCTCACGTCCCCGTCAGTTTCCTCTGCGCCGCCCGGCCTTCGGCTGTGATGCTCAATTTTGGGAAGCAATTCCGTGGCAGCTCCGTACTCGGGTGTTCCCCTTACCGCGGCATCCGAAAAGGTTGTGTACGCAAGCGCCTGCAAGCCCACGGGCTGCGGCCCGTGAGTCGTACGCAAGCATTCGTCGTGCCGCTGTAATTCGACGCGACTGCGGAAATCCGCCCGCTCGCCGGCTGCGCACGTCCCCATCTGCTTGCTGCACGGAAACGTGTCTACTGCATCTCACCTTTGTGGTGCGGCAATTGCCATGGCCAATGTGGCGCTAGCACCTTGCTGTCCGGAAGGAAGATTTGATCGGAAGATCACGTGAGCGAACCGGACTGCGCCGGGTCAATGGCCAGCCCATTCATCCGCGAAGCCCCGGCACATGCTACTTATTCGCCGCGTTCGCCGTCGCTCTCCACTTCGTCGTTCTCGTCCTCGGCGGCTTCGCGGCTGTAGATTACGGAGGCGGGCTTGGAGCGGGATTCGAAGACGGCGGTGCGGTTGTAGGGCTCGCCGTTGCGGGCGACCGGCCACGTTGCCGTGTCGGCTTCGTCGGGGCTCCGCCGCGGCCCGGCCTCAAGCTCAATCAGGCCAGTGTAGACGGCACTGACGTAGTAGGGACCGGTGCCGTGTTCGTAGAGCACTGTCGGCAATGCAACGCGGATGTGGTGCGGCTCGCCACCCGCCTCCAACGTCAGGCGCAAGGGACGCACCGGCGACCACGGGTCGGCGTCGGGTGCGGTACCGCGGTGGTGCAACATCAAGTTGTCCTCGCCGGTGTCCAACAGCCGTAGCGAAAACGGCGACTGGTTGCGCAGCGTGATGCTCGCCCAAACAGGCCCCGAACCCTCGACGTTGACGCGGGGCGTATCCACCTCGAACTCGACGGCAATCAGCGACGAGGTAAAGATCACCGGATGCGTCGAGTCGGCCGGCGGCGCGCCGGTGGGGCCCGCTTCTTCGTCGTGAGCCTGTGGCGCTTCGTCGAGCGCGGAGAGGTCCATCCCCGACGGCAAGCTCCGGCGCAATGCGTCACGAGTCCCAAGTGCGGCGAAGTGGCCGGTGCGCACCGGCTCCATGGGACGGGCCTCGCCGTGACGCGGCGTGGCGAAGGCGTCGACGCGGCCGTTGAGCACGGCCACCACGGTGACGTCGTCGGTGGAACGTACGAGGAAGCGGGTTCCCCGCACGCGCACCTCTCCGTGGCGCGTAAAGACGACGAACGGCCGCTGGCCCCTTGTGTGCGGCGTCCCCTCGGCGTCCGGCGGCGCGGTTACGTCGAAATGGGCGAGGCCGCGCTCGAGCCACAGCCAGTCCGCCTCGTCCGGCGTCTGCGCCGCAAGGACGCTGAGCGTCGTGCGCTCGTCCAGTAAGATGCGCGCCCGCTCGCCGAGTTCACACTCGGCGTAGGAGCGCCGTTGCGTTTCAATGCGCTGCCCGGCAAACAGCGTCGGCGCCTCGCCGGTGTCCTCGTCGCGCTCGACACGCCACGGCGTCGAGGCCTCGCCGTCGGTGTCGATCTCGCTGACGTCTACGTCGCCGTAGGACCAGCGCACCGTCGCCAGCGGGAGTCGCTCCTCGGCCCCTTCGTCCGGCACGTGCCAGCCGAGCACCAGCGCAAGCGCCACGGAAGCGGCGGCGGCGAGCGCGAACAACGCCACCCGCGTGCGGCGCCGTGGGCCGACGTCACGCGCCACCTCCTTGAGCGACGGGCGTACTCGCTTCACCTGCGGCTCGACGGCGACACGTTCAAACACCCGTTGCCGCAACTGCCGCGGCGGCTGATCCGCCGGCGCCGCCTCGACCACGAAACCCAACGTCTCCCGAGCCGCCTCAAGCTCGGCACGCACCTCTGCCGACTCGGCAAGCGCCCGCTCGAAGCGCACCGTCTCCACCGGGCCCAATTCGCCCTGCAGGTATGCAACCACATTTTGTCGCTCATCCTTGGCGGACATCTGCGGCTTCCTTTGCGTCAAGCATGGGTTGCGTTTCCGGGAGACGGCTCCTCTTGTTTCTCTGTCCGGCTCTCCTCGCGGTCGAGCGCTCCGCTGTCACGCGAGTCGTGCGGCTTCGCGTTGATCCACGCCCGCAGTTTCTTCTCGGCAGTGTGCATGCGCGTCTTCACGGTCCCCTCGGGGATCTCCAGGATCTCGGCAATCTCCCGGTACCGAAAGCCGTGAAACAGATTGAGCACCACCACCATGCGGTGCTTTTCATCCAACTCGGCAAGCGCCCGGTGGACGAGGCTGCGACGCTCGCTCTCCACGGCCGCCTCATGAGGGTCCTGCGCCGGCCCGGCCAGCGTCTCGTGCATCTCCCGTGACTCGCCGGCATGGCGCGACTCCCCCCCGGCGTGCTGCCCGTTGCGCGCATCCAGCGAGACGGCGTAGCGGCGGTCGCGCTTCTCCTTTTCGTTGAGCCAAAAGTTCTTCGCAATCTGAAAGAGATAGGTGCGAAAGGCCGCACTTGGGTGATACCGGCTCGCCGCCTTCCAAAGGCGCAAGAACGTCTCTTGAACGCCGTCCTCGGCCAATTGCGTGTCCTGGCAAAGCTTGAGGTAAAAGTTGTACACGGCACGGTGATACCGGTCGAACAGCGTCTCGAACGCGTCATAATCTCCAAGACCGACGCGCAGCATCAACTGGCGCGCCTCGACGTCGTCGAGCGCGTCCAGGCGTTCCGGCCGTTCCCGACCCAAGGGTCCCGGCGCGGAAGCCGCGGATTGTGCGGCACCGTCGGTCACAATTCAGGCTCCCCAGACTGCGCGCGCCGCGACCACTCGAGCAGCATGCTGGCTTCGTTCGCCCTACGCGACCCTGCAAAAGGTCGCGCAATGACGCGTACCGTCAGGGGCAGGGCGTTGCGTAGCTCGAGCGACCGGCGAGGCATTGACGTGTTGCGAGGCTTCGGGGTTACTTTACGCGCCGCGCAGCAGCTCTCGGTCGGCCCCTGCCTGCTTCAACCGCCGACGACGCGAAACGGTTCAGATCCGTGCTTCTTTAATACCCCAGCCCCCACCCTGCAGGACAGTCCCGACTTCATCCGCGCGCGTAGCATTGCTCCGTGTCGCCGGAACATCTTCGCACGGAAACGAGAGAAGTGCCACGCGAGCAGCCGGGTGCCGTGCATCCCACAGGTGGGGAATTGTGAGTTTCCGACCGTACACTGCATAAATGCGCGCCGTCGTACATGTCAGCGCAGTGCCGTTTCGCTACATCCTGCATCACGCATGCTCAATTCGTCTCGCGCTGCGGTGGCTTGAGGCCCATGCGCTTGTTCGCCCAGTCGGCAAGTCGTTCACGTAGGATCTTCGCGTTGTGGCGGTAGTCGGTCGGAAAGCGCCGGCAAAAGAGAATGTCGCGGATGTCTTGCGTGAGCGGGCTGCACTTGGCGCGTTGTTCGAGTACTTCCCGGAACCGGTAGCGCTCCAAACGGTTGCGCGGAAACCGGCCCGGCAACGGTTCAATCACCACCGCGGGGCGGGACTGCGCACCGTGGCCAAGGCGGATCAGCGCGGCACGGAACACGTCCGGGTGGGCAGCAAAAATGGCCTCGCAGCGTTCGCTGTACAGCACCTTCGTTTCCGACGGGTGGTGAATCTCCACGCGGTGCGCCTTGCGGCCGTAGTACCAGAGGCGACCCTGGGCATCCACGCGGCCGAGATCCCCCATGCGGTGCCAGATGCGAACCGAGCCATCCGGCTGCGTTTCGCGCATTTTCGCAAGCTTCGTCGCCTCCGGTCGCTCGAAGTACTCCTTCGTTACATGGCGCCCGGTGAATACAATCTCCCCCGGCTCGCCCGGCGCGACGACGAGGTCCTCGCGAAACGCCGGCTGTGGCTCCTCACTCATGCGGATCACACGCGCCTCCACGCCCGGCAACGGCTTGCCGACGCAGTATCCCTCGCCCCGGTAGGTGCGTGCGCCTGTCTCCTCCAGCACCTCGCGGTGCTCAATCACCGTGGTCGGCAGGCACTCCGTCGCCCCATACGGGCTGATCACCTCCACCTAGGGATGTGAGCAGAGCTCGGGGAACCGCGCGAACAACCACGGCGGTACGGGGGCGCCTGCCATCAACACGAGCCGCAGCGTCGGCAAGGTGATCTTGTGCTCGCGGCAGTAGTCGGTGACTTTGTGCCAAATGGTCGGCGAGCCGAACGAGTAGGTCACCGCATGGTCGCGGATGGCCTCGATCCATTTTGCGGGCTCGACGGTACCGGGGCGGGAGGCGTCGAGGTCGGGAATCACGGCACTGGCACCGAGTGCGGTGCTGAACAGTGCAAAGAGGGGGAAGCCGGGAAGGTCAATGTCGCCGGGGCCGAGGCCGAAGCGCTCGCGAAGCATCTCGACTTGCGCGACATACATGCCGTGCTCGTACACCACCCCCTTCGGCGGGCCGGTGGCGCCGGTGGTGAAGACGACGGCCGCGGTTTCCTCGGGACGCGTCTCCGCCAGCGGATACGGCTTGTCGAAGTTGCGGCCGAGCTCGCGGATGCGCTCAATGGTGTGCCCGCCCCAAAACCACATCCGCCGGCCGACGGTCACGTTGTGGCGCACCGTGGCGAAGGCACGACGGCCCAGGGTGCGGCGCACCGCGTGGGCGAGCGGAATGCCAATCAACGCTTCCGGTTTCACCGACTCAATGCACTCGAGCAAGTTCGACTTGCCCATCCCGGGGTCAATCAGGACCGGTACCGCGCCGAGCTTGAACAAGCCGAAGGTGATGGAAATGAAGTCGAGCCCCGGCTTGACCATCAACAATACCCGCATGCCGCGGTGAATCCCAATGGCCT
>SKZP01000399.1 GCA_007127275.1 Planctomycetota bacterium | reverse complement strand
GCGGTCGGTGTTCGACGACGCCGACCGACTCACGCTTGCCTTCGGCGTGAGCCTGCCGTTGGGTCGCATTGAGGCGGATCCGTATGAACTCGGCGCCCAAGGCGAGGAGCATGAGCATATCCAACACGGCACCGGCACGTTCGTCCCGTTACTCGAGCTGGCCTACGGACTCGGCGTGACCGACTCGCTGTCCATTTCTCTTTCCGCCGTGGGCCGCTTCCCGTTGTACGAGAACCGCGAGAGATTTCGCGCGCCAAGCCAAGGGACAATCAGTACCGGCTTCGCGTTCTCGTTTGCCGAGTCGCACGAACTACCACTGTCATTGCACGCGAATTACGTATTGATGCTCGAGAGTTTCGGCTACTGGGACGGCGAGCGCGACGTCAACACGGGCATGTTTTCACACCTGATCTTCACCGGCGGCCGCTTCGACTTCTCCGAACAAACCGCCGCCGAACTCGAAGTGGGCATTCCCCTTCTACAGGATACGTGGGCCGACGGCGGGGCGTTCACCCAGGGGATTATGCTGCGGGTCAACCTGCTTGCCGCGTTCTGATCCAAGCGCAGTTCGCGCCGCGCAACGTTTCCAGGACGCCTAACAAGCAAATGCGTTCGACAGCAGTCGCCTCGCCGGGTCGGCCTGTGCGCAGGTCCGGCTTCGCGAATTGTGGAACGTGTGTCGCCTTGCGCTCGGTTAACGTGGGGGCGTGGGGAAGGGGTCTTTACGGCAGTAGGGGCACCGGCTACGTTACTTGTGGTATGCTGAGTTGTCGGCTGGCGCGTACGTTGCCGGTGCGCCGTCGGTTGGCTTGACCTCTCGTTCACTTCTCGGCTTCGAGCACGCGGAACAGAACCTATGCAGACCAGCGCTTTCACCTTGCGCCTGTTGTTCACCTTGGGACTTGCCGCGTTGCTGCTCGGCCTCGGCGCCGCGCCGACGGCGACGTTGCACGGCGAGGACCGCAACGCCGACCGCGCGCCCGGCGACATCGCCCGGGAGCTGAACAACCCAACACACGTCGGCGAGGAGCCGGACTTCGCGCAGTCGCTGGAGCAGGCGCGGCGGCTCGAGGTGCGGGAACGCTACGACGACGCGCTGGATGCGTACATGCGGCTCATTGCGCAGGCAGACCGCTGGCAGTACGACCCGCCCGGCGGCCAGGAGCCGCACACGCCCATGGCCGCCTGGGAGGAGGTGCCGCGCGCCCACGGCGAGGGCTACTACGGCCAGTCGTTCAAGCCGCTGCGCGAGGTCTGCCTGCGACGCATCAACGAGTTGCCGGCCACCTACCGCAACCGGTACCGCGACCGGGTTCGCCCCGAGGCTCAACAGCTCTGGCGCGAAGCCCTCGAGACGCGCGAGCGCCGGTTGGTACAGCGTGTCGCCGACGAATATTGGCCGGCACGCGTTGGCCCCGAGGCCATGGACCTCGCGGCGCGGCTCGCCTTCGAAGCGGCTGATTTCCAAAGTGCCGCCTACTACTGGGAACGGATGCTCGAGTTCGCGCAGGCCTCGTTTGCCCGCGAGCCCATCCGCATTGTGCAGCTTGCCGCGACCTACTACGCACTCGGCGACATGGCCGGCTTCGACGAAACGGTGCGCGAAGCGCGGCGGCGCTACGACGGCTACTCGGTGACCGTGGGGCGGGAGCGCTACGCGAACCTCGTCGAGTTGCTTGAACCGGAGAAGCTCGCCGAGCGTTTTCTCGCGCACACGCCGTGGATCGAGCCCCGCGGCCTTACCCATCCGCGCGGCAACAACCAAGGAACGAGGCCGGCGCCGCACTTTCAGCGCCTTACCCACGTGCATCCGCCGGTGGACCTGACGCCGTTCTTCCAGGCCAACGACAACCAGCGCAACATGCAACGTTTCCACATGCAGCAAATGCGCGGTGGCAACCCACGCGCCCAGCGCAATCTGTTCACCCTTTCGCCGGCGGTCTACGACGGCCGCCTTGCGGTGCACGGGCCGCTGCAGATGTACCTGTTGGATCTTGCCGAGGGAGATCGCGGCTCGACGGCGGTGCAGCGGCGTTTTGTCGGCAATATCTCCCGCCTGTTGCCCTCGACGCCGGATGCGCAACAAGACCCGCGCGGCGTGATCCGTATGCGCACAACGGAACCGCAGACCTACGCGCCGGTGATTTACCGCGACAACATTTACACCGTCTATCAACCGGGCAACCTGCAAACCGACGCTCGCTCCCAACGTCCCGGCGACGTGCTCGCCTGCTACCCGCTCGGCAGCCAAGGCGCGGTACGGTGGGTTACGCCGACGAATGCGCACGACGTCAACGAATCGCACTCCGACTTTCTGCAAAGCCTTACGTTGAGCCCCGCCCCAGCGACCGGCGGCGGCAACATCTACGTCGCCGCGCGGCACCATTCCGAACAGGAGATGGGCTACTTCGCCATTGCCTACGACGCCGACACCGGCGAGGTGCAGTGGTACCAACGCGTCGCCACGCGCCTTGCCGAAACGAGCCGCTTTCGCGGCAGCGCCCCCGCCACGGGAGCTCTTGCGCCGCCGATCTACGACGGCGGGATGCTGTTTGTGCAAACCAATGCCGGCGCCGTTTCCGCCCTTGACGCGCTGACCGGTACCATTCGCTGGACCTTCAAGTACAAGCGCCGCGAAGGCACGCAACCCCGCGGCGGCGTCGTCATCAACGACGACGACGAAGCCGGCTGGGCAAACAACGCGCCGATCAGCCACCGCGGCGTCACCTACTTCGCCCCCATGGACAGCAAGCGCCTGCTAGTGATGCTTGGCCGCACCGGCGACTTTCTTCGCCAGTTCCCGAGCACCGACCGCGAGGTCGCCGACCTCGAATACATGCTCGGCGTGGTCGACGACGCCTTGATCCTGCAGGGGCGCAGTCGCGTGCGCATGCTGGATCTGCGTGCCGACTCCCGCAACATGACCTTACCGAACAGCGTTCGGCACGAGTCAACCCGCTACGCCCTCAACGCCCGTGAGCTGGAAGATGCGAACTTCGTCACCGGCCGCGGTGTCGTCACCCACGAGGCCGTCTTCGTGCCGACCCGTACCGCCCTGTTGCGCTTCAACGTTCACACCGGCAAGCGCGAAAGCGACATCCCCTGGCCGAGCGAGCTCGACGGCAACGTTGAGGGCCACCTCTACGTTTTTCAACTCCCCGACGCCCTCACCGCCGAGTCATCCGGCAACCGCTACCCCGGCGAATCCTTTGCAACCGGCGACGACGTCGAACTCCCCGCCGAGGACACCACTGTCGAGGTCCCCGAGCGTCGCACCTTCCTCGCGCTGCTCAATCACGAGCGCCTTCGCCTCATTGAGGCGGAGTAATCTGGTCTAGCGCCGCAATCTACGTGCGTCCGTGGGGCCACGCTCGCCCCCCGGCACCAAGGAGGCATGAGCGGGAAGGCAGCGCGAAGACGCACGGCAATCTTTTATTCGGCTTGCATTGACGGCGCACGCATCGAATAACCGGAAGCGACGCGCACGCGGGCCACGTGGCTGTCGGCCGTGGCGTGGCGCCCGGCCACGAGCCACCTGCATTTCTCACCGAGGTCGGCTGAGATGATTGTGATGAAGTTTGGCGGGACGAGCCTCGGAACGCCGGAGCGCATTCAGCGCGCCGCGCAGTTGGTCGTCGAGCGGCTCGGGAAGCGCCCCCTGGTCGTGCTCTCGGCGCTTTCCGGGGTGACGAATGCGCTGCTCAAGGCGGCGGAGGATGCCTACCAGGGGCGTGTCGACGTGATGCCGTTGATCAAGCGCCACCGCGAAGTTTGCGAGGCGCTGGGCGTGGAGAGCGAGTTGGTCACGCCGCTATTGCTGGAGCTGAAGGACTTGCTCAAGGGGATTTCGCTCGTGCGCGAGCTGACCCAGCGCAGCCTCGACTTTGTCGCGAGCTTCGGCGAGCGCTCCAGCGTTGAGATCTTCGCCGCTTATCTGCGGAAGCTCGACAAGGGGGCCCGCGCCTACCCGGCGTGGGAGCTCGGCTTGATGACCGACGACGAGTTCGGCTCCGCGCACCCGCTGCCAGAGGCGGAGGCGTTGATTGTCTCGAAGATTCAGTCGCTGCCCGACGACGTCGTGCCCATTGTCACCGGCTACATTGCCAAGGACCGCGCCGGTGAAATTACCACGCTTGGCCGCAACGGCTCCGACTTTACGGCGACCATCTTTGGTGCCGCCTGCGAAGTCGAGGAGGTGCAGATTTGGACCGACGTTGACGGGGTGATGACGGCGGATCCTGGGCTTGTTCCCGAGGCGAGTTCGCTGGAAATGCTCACCTACGACGAGGCGGCGGAGCTTGCTTACTACGGCGGCCGCGTGCTGCACCCGGCGACCCTTTCGCCGGCAATGAAGAAGGACATTCCGGTACGCGTGCTCAACACCATGCATCCCGAGCACCCCGGCACGCGCATTGTGCGCCAGCGCACGCCCGAGCAGTCGGCCGAAGCCGGTCCCGTGCAGAGCATTGTCTACAAGGAAGATCAGGTGCTCATTCATGTCACCAGTGCGCGGATGCTGATGCAGCACGGCTACATGGCGCGCGTCTTCGAGATCCTCGGCGAGCATCAGGTGGTGATCAACATGATCGCCACAAGCGAGGTCTCCATTTCCATGACCACCGACTCCATGGCCGGGCTCAACGAAGCGGTGCGCGACCTCGAGGAGGTCGCCGAGGTACGCATCGAGACGGAGAAAACCATTGTCGGCGTCGTCGGTCAGGGAATTTCCGTTTCGACGGAACTGCCTGCGGAGATCCTGGCCGTGGTGCGCGAGGCCGGCGTCAACGTACGAATGGTTTCACTGGGCGCGAGCAAGGTGAACGTCACCTTTTTGATCGACAACGCGCACATTCCGAAGACCATCGCCGCGTTGCACCGCCGCTTCTTTTCCAGCGAACCCGTCTCAAAGCAGCTCGGCTCGTAAAGCTTTCCGAGTGCTCATGCACCCGCGGGAAAGAAAAACGCCAAGCCACCGCAGTCGCCTCGCAGGGCTGTCAGCCGAAAGCCGTTGCGTTTTCGTTTCGGAAGCAAGCGTAAGGCGCAAGCCCTGCGCGGCGCCCCCGCGTGGTTCCGTGCTTTGCCTCGCGGGGCTTGTGCCCTGCGCTCGACTTGGTTCGCCAAGACCTACAGCGGCATCACAAGTGGTTGAATACGACCCACCGACGAAGTCGGTGGGCGTGGCGCGAATGATTCGTTATGCACCAGATGCGGCTGTCCCGACATTCCCGCTTGCACCCTGCACTTGCCACTTTCGTTAGACGTTGGAGCGCGCCTGGGCGAGAATTGTTGGTAGGCGGGTGAGGACTGTGTTGATCTCCGTTTCCTTGGTGGTGCGGCCGAGACTGAAGCGTAGGGTGCCGCGGATGTGAGTCTCGGGAATGCGCATGGCGACGAGCGTTTCGTTCGGCGTACCGGCGCCGGTGTGGCAGGCCGCTCCGGGGGCTACGCAGATGTGGTGGTCGTCGAGTTGTTGGGCAAGCGCCTCGGCGTGAACCCCTGGGAAGGAAACGCTCAGTGTCGTCGGTAGCCGCGGGGCGTCGGCACTGTTGAAGCGCGCGTCCGGGGCGAGCTCGGCGAGCCCCGCTTGCAGGTGGTCGCGCAATGCGGCTACGCGAGAGTACGTTTGCTGCGTGAGATGGTGTTGCGCCAGCGTGGCGGCCGTGCCGAGGCCGACAATCCCGGCGACATTTTCCGTTCCGCCGCGACGACCTCGCTGATGACCGCCTCCGCGTAACGGCGAGTGAAACGCGAGGCCGGGACGCAGAAAGAGGGCGCCGACCCCCTTGGGGCCGTGGAACTTGTGCGCGGAGACGGCCACGGCATCCGCGCCCAGCGTTTCCACGTTCAGCGGGATCTTGCCAGCACTTTGGCTCGCGTCGCAGACGAGTGCCACCTCTCGTTCGCGGCAAACGCGGGCCACCTCCTGCACTGGCTGCCGCACACCGGTTTCGTTGTTCGCATGCATCAACGCGACGAGCAGCGTTTCCTTCGGGCGCACGGCCCGGGCGACTGCCTCCGCGGTGACGACGCCGGATTGCGTGGCCGGCACGAACTCGACCTCGTAACCGAGCGCCTGGAGGAAGCGGCACGGCTCGCGAACTGCCGGGTGCTCGAGCGCGGAGAGGACGAGATGGCGCCGAGCGGGTTGCGCGTGCGCCAGACCGCCAATGGCCAAAGCGAGCGCTTCCGTGGCCCCGGAGGTGAATATCCAGTTCGCCGGCTTCGAGCCCAGCAGGGCGGCCACCGCCTTCCGTGCGGCCTCCACCGCTTGTCTCGCTTCGTAGGCGGCACGGTAGCTGGCGGCGGGATTCGCGAAGTGCGCAGCAAGGTACGGATGCATGGCCTCGAGCACGTCGTCGGCCACCGGTGTCGTGGCATTGTGATCGAGATAAATCATGCCGACCTCGGTTCCACTCGTGCTCACCGCGTGCCACCGCTGCGCCATTGCTCCAAGGAAGGCAACGCAAAGGCGGTGATGTGCGAGACCAGCGTCACCGTCTTGCCGTCCTGGATCTCGCCGCGGGCCACCTTCGTGCGCAATTCGTCGAACGGGACACGTTCTAGAGTGATGTGCTCGTCGTCGTCGGTGTGCGCACCCTCGTTGACCGTATGCAGATCCCAGGCGACGTAGAGCGAAAGGCGCTCGCGCACAAAGCCGGGCGTGGGGTAACAGTTCAAGACGTGCTCCAGGTGTCCGGCACGGTAGCCCGTTTCTTCCGCCAACTCGCGCTGCATGCACGTCTCCGGCGCCTCCGCCGAGTCGAGCACGCCGGCCGGAACCTCCAACAGGTCGTCGTTCGCCGCTGGCCGGTACTGGCGCACAAGGAGCACCGTCTGCGGATCCAGAAACGGCAGCACGGCTGCGGCTCCGGGGTGCTCGACCACTTCGCGCTCAATCTGTGCGCCTTCGGGCAAGCGAATCTGTTCGCGCACAACCGAAAAGACACGGCCCTCGAACAACGTCGCGGCGTCGACAATGCGTGGCTTTTCGTGGGTGGACATGCCTGGCTCCTTGCGGGATTCAACGGCTTGCGGAACATACCTACGGGGCTGCGCCCGCAGGGGAAACGGCGGCGGACGCGCGCGTCGCGGCGTTACCGAGTAGCGATGTCAGTCCGCTGTGGCGTCCGGATCGTGATGGCGCACTTCCTGCGTCTCGTCCGGTTCGTCCGGTGACTCCTCCTCCTCGGCGGTGCCACCCTCCTGGGTTGCCGACTCTACCGCCTCGAGACTCGGCTCGAGCCACGTCACCGACTCGAAGCCGGCGAAGGCGACGAAGCTGGCGCCGACCAATGCAAGCAATCCGACCACCATACGTCCCACCTCGCGCCTCCTTCTTGCATCCGGTGCCTTCCCTGTTTTTCCATATGAAGCACCGAAGGTAGCATACCCCTACAGCGTTCCGTAACGAGGATTTCGTTTGCCGTGTATCTCCAGCGGGGAAAGCCGAGAAGCGACTGCGCCGGCGGGCGTCCGTTCGCCCGCAGGGGAGGGAGCAAGGCGCGTCGACATCACGAGAACTTGGGACGGTCGCACGGGCGTGGCCGCAAGATTTCCGCAAAGCGGAGGTGCACGCGGTCGGTTTCGTTGTTTGCTTGCGTCAAGTCGTGTCGGCCGGTCAGGGAAACCGGATGACGCGAAAGTTTCGGGTCGAACCGCGCCGCGAATTTCTCTACAACAGCGAGTGGAGAGCTTACGCAGCGCGCCCCGGGAAAGGAGCCAGTGTGACAACGACGACAGAGACAGCGAAGGGGCCGTCGGTGAAGGTGCTCATTTTGCGGGCCGCGGGGACGAACTGTGACGACGAGGCGCAGGTCGCCTTCGAGCAGGCCGGGGCCACGTGCGAGCGGCTGCACATCAATGCGCTCTTTGCCGCCCCGCAACGGCTGCACGAGGCACAGATTCTCGTCTTGCCCGGCGGCTTCAGTTACGGCGACGACATTCACTCCGGCAAGGTGCTCGCCACCGAGTTGCGCCAGCGCCTCGGCGCGGACCTCAAGCGGTTTCTCGCCGCCGGCAAGCTAATCCTGGGCATCTGCAACGGCTTTCAGGTGCTCGTGAAAACCGGGCTGATCCCGCTCGGCGCGGCTGGGCTCGACGTGCCCGTGCGGGAGTTGCCGCTAACGCTGACGTGGAACCGCTCCGGCCACTACGAGTGCCGCTGGACCACGTTGCGCGTCGCGCCGGAGGCGGCGGCCGCCTCGCCATTTCTTACAAGGATGGAGCGGTTGCACGTGCCGGTGGCGCACGCCGAGGGACGACTGATTGCGCCGCAGCGCACCCGCGAGCGACTCGCCCAAGCGGGCCAGGTCGCCTTTCAATACACCAATCCGCACGACGGCCGGCCCACGCAAGAGTTTCCGCACAACCCCAACGGCTCCGACGACGCCATTGCCGGGTTAATGGACCCTAGCGGCCAAATCCTCGGCTTGATGCCGCATCCGGAGCGTGCCGTGCTCTGGACGCAACTCCCCGAGTTTTCCCGCCGTGACCATCCGAGCAACGCCCAGCCGCCAGCCATGACGCTCTTCCGCAACGCGGTGCAGCACGCGGCCAATCTCACTGTGCCTGTCTAGCAAGAAGACCGGCACCCGTAGCTTCAAGCCCACGGGCGGCCCGTGGGTGGATTTCCAGTGCGACCCACGGGCCGCCGCCCGTGGGCTTATAACGAATCCCATAGATTGGTTAAGTTTGGGTGACTTTCAGTCCGCGGCTTTGCCGCCGTAGAGGTTTACCCATTGGTC
>SKZP01000557.1 GCA_007127275.1 Planctomycetota bacterium | reverse complement strand
GACGCGGGGCGCGCCCCACCGTTGCCGGTTTCCGACGGTACCGGGCCGACCCTTCCCCTCCGCCGCTTCGCGGTCGCTTGGAGTTCCCGAAACGGAGTCGTCGAACGTGCACGCGAGCCATTCTACGCCGAGTTTCGAACACGTCCTGTACCGGCGCTACTGGATCCACGGCGTGCTCGTACTTTCCGCCAGTGCGCTCGTCTGGGTCGTTGTACATCTCTACCTTCGCTTTCTTGAGCCGATTCCGCCGGCCGAGACGCTTAGCGAGCCCTTGCCGTTGTTGCAAAGCCTGACCGCCGGCGTGGTCGTTGCCGCGCTGGTGCTCGGCGTCTTGATGGTGCTCGAGTTTGCCTGGTCGTTGCTCGTCAACGCGATCTTGCACGCCTTCCTGTTCGTCGGTGCCTTCCTGTTGATGGGCCGCTTCGGCGAGGATCCGACGCTGACGGCGTATCCGTTCGCAACGCCCATGGGCATTGCGCTGCTCGGCTCCACCGGCGTGCTCACCGTCGGCTCGGCGCTCGCCTACAGCCGGCTGTCAATGATTCGCAGCGCGATCCAGTCCGGCGCCGACACACACGGCGATCTGCCCGAGCCGCTCAAGGCGCACGACGCCAGCGACAACGGCGAGGATGCCGCGGACACGGCCGCGCAAGGCGCCGCCGCGTCGACGCTCGCCGAAAGCGGCAGCGCCACGCTGCGCAGTCTGTCCCTCGAACAGCGGCAACGGACGCGAGGCGCGATGGCCGAGCGCGTCGGCTCGGCATTCAATCCGGGGCCGCGCACGCTGCTACACGTTCAGGACTTGTATAAGCACTACGGCCCCATTCGGGCCGTCGACGGCATCTCCTTTACCGTCGACCGCGGCGAGATCGTCGGCTTTCTCGGTCCCAACGGTGCCGGCAAGTCGACGACGATGAAAGTGCTCACCACGTTCATCCAACCGACGAGTGGCGTGGCCAAGGTTGCCGGCTTCGACGTGACGCGCGAGCCGCTTGCGGTGCGCTCGCGGCTGGGCTACTTGCCGGAGGTGAACCCGCTCTACCGCGAGATGCGCGTTCTCAGCTACCTGACCTTCATCGCCGAGGCGCGCCACGTCAGTCCGTCGCGCAAGCGCCGCAATCTCGAATGGGTGCGCGAGGCCTGCGGGCTTCACCCGGTGTGGGACATGCGCATCAGCGAGCTTTCCAAGGGATACCGCCAGCGTGTCGGTCTCGCCCAGGCGATCATCCACGAGCCGGACATCCTGATTCTCGACGAGCCCTCCTCGGGGCTCGACCCGTTGCAGATCGTCGAGATCCGCGAACTGATCCGCGACCTCGGCCGCGACCGGACGATCATTCTGAGCACGCACATCATGCAGGAGGTCACGGCGATCTGCTCGCGGGTGATGATCATTGACCGCGGCAAGCTGCAGGCCAACGGAAGCGTCGCTGAGTTGTGCAACGCCCTTTCGCCCAGCGGCGTGTTGCTCGCCCGCCTCGCGGGAAGCGAGGAGCAGGCGAAGGCGGCGCAGAGCCGACTCGACGGCGCCGAGGGGGTGGCGGGCCTAGCCTTGGAGGCGGTGCCGCAAGCGGCGAACGGCACGCGCGAGTGGCAATTGCTCGTCACCCCGGGGGACGAGGAGGCGGCGAGCCGGCTCGGCCGCGAGTTGTTCGCACGGTGCCAAGATGCGGGCGTCGAGGTGCGCGAGGTGCGCCACGACCGGCCGACCTTGGAGGACGTCTTTGTGACGCTGACTCGGGGGAACTGATCCAATGAGCAAACCGCCGCAGACATCCGCGTCGTTCCCCGCAGGCGCCGAAGGGGTCGCCGGCGCCGACGTGGCGACCGACATGACGGGGCCGTTCGCCACCGGCGGCAAGGGGAAGACGCCGCGCCACCCGTTCGACCGTGCGCTCGACCCGACGCGTGCGCCGGCACGCATCACCCGCTGGATCCTCATGGGGTTGACCGTTGCCGCCGGCGGTGCGGTGGTCGTCGCCGCGCAACAGGTGGAGCTGTCCGCCGCCGAGCTTGCCATTGTGCTGCTCGTCACGGTGCTCGTCGCGCTCGCAGCCCTGTATCTGCTGCTCGCCCGCAACGTCCGCACGGTGATGAAGCGGGAGCTGCGCGCCTACTTCACCTCGCCCATCGCGATCATCGTCTTCGTGATCTTTCACGTCGCGGCGATCGTGCTCACCTTCCAGGGCTTTGCCACGGGGATCGGCTTTTGGGAGCGCGGCTACGCGGATCTGGTGCCCTTCTTCCAGTTGTTGCCCTGGCTGATGCTCGTCTTCGTCCCCGCCTTGTCCATGCGGCTCTGGGCCGAGGAGCGCCAGTCCGGCTCGATCGAGGTGCTGCTGACACTTCCGCTGCGCCCCGGCGAGGCGCTGTTGGGCAAGTTCCTCGGTGCCTGGGGGATCATCGCCTTCATGTTGCTCTTGCCGACGGTGAGCCTCACCGCGCTTGTCGTCGCGGTCGGTCAGCCCGACCTCGGCCAGATCGTCGCGAGCTACTTCGGCGCGGTGTTGATGGGCGGCGCCTACCTGGCACTGGGCAGCTTCCTTTCCGCGCTGACCCGCGATCAGATCGTCGCCTTCGTCGTTTCGGTCGTTGCCGCGGCGTTCTTCTCCTTTCTCGGCGCCGAGGCGGTGCGCACCTGGCTCGTTGGGCTGAGTCAGCCGCAGACGATCATGCAGTTCGGCCAGGAAGTGGTGATTACCGGCAACCCCTTCGGCCTCTGGCTCGCCGAGGCGGCGGATTGGATCGCGCTTTCCTCGCGCTTCGACCGCATCGGCCGCGGCGTGCTCGACGTGACCGACGTGCTCTACTACGCGGCCTTCATCGGCCTGTTCCTGTACGCAAACGGCATTGCGCTCAAGCTCAAGCGCTGATGCCCGCTGATCTTTCGTCCTCATCACGCACGACAGAGGAGTGCGACGACGATGCTTCTCGAAAGCGCACCCAGTACCGCAACCAGCTTCAGCCTCGCCGCGATGAGCGCAGAGCGGATCGACGTCGTCGAGCTGTACGCCTTCGCGCTGCTCCTCGGCTACGTCTTGCACGTGCTTTGCGTCGCCGGGCTTTTCATCCGTCGGGGCCACCCGGCGTGGCTCGGTCTCGCCTTCGGGCTCTTGCCCTTGGTCGGCCTGGCTGTGGCGGTTCGCATCGGCGACGCCAGCCGGTTGCGCCAGCAGGAGCGTGAGGGCTTGCACCTCGTCGCCGCCGCGCAGACCTCGAACGAGCGCAGCCGCTTTCTGCTGCGCGCCCTGTTGCTCGTCGGCATCGGTGTGGTGGTGCTCCTGTTTCTCGACCGCGGCACGCACCGGCTCGACTTGACCGAGGGGCAGCGCTACACGCTCGACCCGGTCACGCAGCGCCTGCTCGCCGAGGTTCAACGGTACGAGCCGGTGTTGCGGGTGCGCTACTACTACTCGCCGGCCGACGTGCGCCCGCAGCGCTTCGCCACCATGCCGCGCGAGATGCGCGACCTGCTCGACGAGTACAAGCGCTTCGGGGGGGAGCGCTTCGAGTATCACCTCGTCGAAGTGCCGCAACTCGGCCACGACACCGACGACGAGTTCGAGGAAGAGTTCGACGACCTCGGCCTGTTCGACCTCGACATCGAGGAAGAGGAAGAGGAGAGCGACGAGCCGGAGCGGGAGCATATGCAGATCCTGCGCGAGGTGCGTGACCTCGGCATCGAGCCGATCCACGACGAGGTGGTCGACGGGGGCCGCGCCGAACTCGTGCGCTACTACTCGGCCCTGCACGTCTCCTACGGGCCTGCCGGGGAAGAAGTGCTCGACGAGATCACCGTCTCGCGGCAACGCGCCGAGGCCGGGCAGCGCGCCGTCGACATCGCCAACTGGGAGTTGACCCGCGCGATCGTCATGCTGATGGACCGCTCGATCAACCTCACCCAGCCCTTCCAGATCCGCACGTTCGGCATCGACGGCGAACGCGTGCGCCTCGCCGGCGTCGACGGCTTCGTTCGCGTCGGCGACGAGGTTCGCACCGAGGAGGGGGCGCGTTTCCGCCTGGCCGAGGTGGACGCCGAGATGCGCCGCATCGAGCTCGAGCCGCTCGACACCGAGTCGGCCGAGCCGGTCGAGGTGTTTCGCGTACCGACGTTTCGCTACCGCATCGGCCTGCTCGAGGGCCACGGTGAAAACCACGACGACGGAAGCTTCGTCCACCACCAGTTCGAGGACTACGGCTTCGAGATCGAGCACGTCAACCTGCAAGGAGGTCGCGAGCCGGTCCCCGAGGAGATCGACGTGCTGCTGATGACCTCGACCGCCGAGGCGTTGCCGGAGCGGGTGCGGTATGAAGTGGATCGGTTCCTCATGAAAGGGGGGCGCGTCCTCTACACCTACTCGGCCATGGAGCCGCCGCACGACATCGCCCTTGCCCGTCAGGAACCGTGGCGGGGCTCGCACGACTCCTGGCGCACGCTTACCGAGCCGTACGGGATGCGCCTCGGCGAAGGCTTCGTTTTCGACAACCAGTGCTTCCGCGTGCCCGAGCAGGGAGCCTTCCTTCCGCTGGCACTGCACCTGCGTCCGGAGAACTTCGGCGACCATCCCCTGCGTGCGGGCATTGTCGCCAGCGACCAAGTCGACGACAACCTGACACGCTTGTGGATCTACGGCGTTCCCGTTCGACCGCGCGGCGTGACGCTCACCGAGGAGGTGCGCTTTCGTGAGGCGCTGCGCTCCTCGGACGAGGCCTGGGTGCAGCCGGCGAACAACGACATTCTGCGTGATCCGCTGGGCTTCGGGACCGCCCGGCGCCAAGGAAGCAATCCGTTCCTCTCGCGCCTGCTCGTGCGAAACGAAGCCGCCAACGAGAGCTTTCCGCTCGCCGCCTCGGTGGAAGGACGTTTCGAGAGCGCCTTTGCCGGCGTGGACGTGCCGGATCCGGCGTCGCCGGTAGAGCCTCCTGCCGAGCTTCCAGAGGGCATTCCCGGGTTGCCCGAGGGCTTCGACGGCCAAGGCCAGCCGGAGGAAGAGGAGGCGTTCGTCCCCGACGAGGGGGCCTTCGAGGGGGAGGAGGCGCCCGTCGAGACGGACGAGCGCGAGCGGTACGAGCGCGCTATCGCTGAGGGTCGCCTCATGGTCTTCGGCTCGAACTGGCTCTACCCCTACACGCAACGCCCCGGGGATCTCGAAATCATGGAGAATGCGCTTCTCTACCTGATTCCCGACGGTGAGGAGCTGCTCGGGCTCAAAGCGAAGACCACCGCGTACACGCCGATCGAGGCCGCGCTGAGTGACAACGACCGCACCTGGTACACCGCGATGGTGACGTTGATGGTGCCCATTGGGCTGTTGATCGTCGCAGTGCTCGTGATGCTTGCCGAGCGGGCCGAGCAGATGTTCTTCCGGGCTCGCCAGCAGGCGCGCCGCCGCGGCACCGCCGCCACCTCGCCGTTCAGTCGGCGCGAGATCGTCCGTCGCCAGTTCGCCGGTGGGGGGGTGTTCGGGCTCGGTTTGCTGATGGTGTTGATGGGGACGCTGGGCTGGCTCGCCGACCCGCGCAGTTCGGTGATGTGGTTGCTCGCCTTCGTCTTGGCGTTGCCGTTGTGCGGCTACGGTCTCGAGCAGCTCGCTGCGCTGCGAGGCTCGCCGAGCGACGAGTCGGAAACGGAGCCGCGAGGGTACGCCTACGGTTTGATCCCGCTGGCCTTCGGGCTGGTGATCGTCGGGTTCGGGTTGCTGCTGCTCGCCAGCGTGGAGAACTTCGAGCCCTACCGCGACGTGATGGGCGTGATGCGCCTCTCGGTGTGGATCCTCGCGCTGGGGATGCTCGTTGCCGGTCACCTCGTGCAACGGTCCCAAGCGAGTGCGTCCGCGGCAGCGAAGGCGGCTCCGGGCGGGGCTGCCGAGAGCGACGCCATTGAGAGTGGTGCGATCTCTCACGCCGACGACGGGGAGCAGGACACGGGCGAAAGCGGCGAGGACGACGGTGGCGACGATCGGGGAGCCGGGACCGCAACCACGTGATGGGTACGACGGAGGACGACGACGATGAAAACGAACATTGCCCTGCTGGTCATCCTCATCGGACTCGTTGGCGCATTCGTCTACACGCAGACGGAACGCGAGGATCCGGGGATCGTCCAGGCTCGCACGAACCTGCTCGAGCGTGACATCCAAGACGAGTTGCGCCGTGCGGTACACCTCGAGCTGGACCCGGGAGCGGCGTTGATCGCCGAGGCGGAGGCCCGTACCGACCTCGAGTTAACGGACCCAAACTCGCTCAGGCCGGATGAGCTACCCGAGCCGCTACGCGTCGAGCGCGGCGCCCGCGGCTGGCACGTGACCTCGCACGGCAATCACCCCGCCGAGTCGCGCGTCTATTCCGAGCTGCGGCGCGGACTGCGCCGCATGCATCGAGGCGACACGATCATTGAAGCGGGCGAGCTAAGCGAGTCGTTGCTTCGCCAATACGGCCTCGACGAAGAGAATGCGCTGCGCCTGGAAATCTACACCTACCGCTACGAAGGGGCGGGGGAAGGCGACAGGCAACCCGTCAAGGAGCCGCTCGTCGGCCTGCTGATCGGTCGTGCGCCGGCCCGAACCGCCGAGGGACGGCATGACGTGATGCCGGTGGGATTCCAAGCCGACCGGACCGAGGCGCGTTTCGTTCGCCTTGCCCGTAACGTCTCCGCCGAAGGGAACGAGGACGGCCGCTTCGTCTACGACACGGAGATTCGTCTCGTCGACAACGTCCCCGCGAATTTGGTCTACCTCGCGAACATCAATCAGTGGATCGACCTCGGGGTAACAAAGATCCGCGGAAGTCGCATGCGACCCGAGGATATCTACCGCGTCGAGTTCGGCGGCTCCGGCATCGACGAGCCCTTTTCGCTGCAGCGCATCGGCGGGGACTCGGCGGACGGGCTGTGGCACCGACTCGACGAATATCGCACCGAACAGGAACTCGGCGAAGCGCTCGCCGCCTCCGGCAACTGGTATCTGGCAAGCCCCGGCAAGACCCTCGTCGCCGACGCCACCGAACGGGCGGACGCCGGCGAGGTGCGTGCCGCGGTGAGCGACCTGAGTGCGTATGAAGCGCACGCCTTCGACCGCGTCAACGAAGCCGGGGAGCTGCCCGAGGCTCCGCACCTGCGCATCCGCGTCTATCCCGCCCAGGAGTTGATGCGCGTGCGCCGTGCCGAGCAGGTGCTCGACGAACGAGGGATGTGGGAGTTCTTGCAAGACCGGTGGCTCGAGGGGGTTCTTGTAGCGGAGGGGCACCTGTCCGAGAGGGAGTTGCAGCTTGCCCAGCAACGGCGCGCGATGCAGGAGGATCCGCAGCCGCTTGCTTGGTTTCTCGTCAATCAGCGCGTCTTGCGGCCCGAGACCATCGTGAGCCTGATGGAAGATTCTGACCTCGACCCGGTGGAGATTGAGGTGCGCGAACTGCTCGGCTACGCCGCTCAACTTCAAATGAGCGTCGACGCCCTGGTCAATTTCGTGATCACCAACACGCACGAGCACGTCCTCGTTCCGGTCTTCGCCCCGCAAGACGAGGAGGGAGACGCGAGGCATGCCGGCGGGGCGAGTGTCCCCTTTCCGCACGGCGAGCAAACGCGCGAAATGGTGGCGGTGCGCCTTACGCTGACCGGCCACGACCCGGAGGAGATGCAACGGCGCCAACTGGACACCATGCGCAACATCCTGCCGGACGCGGAGATCGTGATGGATTACTTCGATTTCTCGCAAAACCTGTTGCGGCAATACGAGTACAAGAGCCGGCTTCCCGAGGGTTCGACGGAGCGCGAGGAGTTTCGCGACAGGATCGAGCGAATGAAGCGGAATCTCGAGGGGTGGCTCGAGAATCTGGACGCGTTGGACCTTGGCCTTGCGGATCAGGAAGAGACGCGCGCCGACGTCCTCCTCGACGCGGCGCGGGAGAAGGCCTCGTTGCGCGCCGACGCCGAATGGTTGCGGCTGCTTTCACGCTACGCCTTTTGGGAAATGCTCGTCGCTTACGACCGAGAAGCCGGGGCGCGAATTACTCTCGACGAGCTGCTGGAACGAGCGCAATCGTTGGGCCTGGGGCGCGAAACCGTCCGAGACTTCGTGTTGACGCGCTTCGAGCGGCTACATGGAGAAACGGCCGAGGACCTCGGCTACGACGCGGAGGAGGCCGAGGCGCTGGATGCCTTCGTCGACGAGCACGGCTCTCGCCTTGTCGCGTTCAATATCTCGGACGTGACCTCGCAGGTCGAGCGGATGCGGACGTCGTTTCTTCGCGACTTGCTCGGGGAACTGGGCGTCGAATCGGTGTCGCGCGAGATACTGCAGCAACTCTTCGACGACCTGTTCGCGCTGATCGAGCTCGAACGGCGCATCTTCGAGTTGCCCGAGGAGGCCGACGAGGAAGAACGGCAGCCCTTGCAACAGCAGCGCGACGAGTTGGTCGAAGGCCTGGAAGACGTGCTCGAGGCGCGCACGCCACGCTTCGCGCGGCTCGCCGCCGAGATCGGCCGGGGCCGTGCGCATGCCCGGGCGGACGACGCCGGCGAAGGCGGGTGGGACGTGCTCGAGCGAACCCGGCGCCAACACGAGCTTGCCCGGGCGCGGTTCTGGCGGACGTTCTACGACACGTTCGTCTCCCCGCACGAGTTCGTCGTCGTGCGCGACGAAGCCGCGGATGCCGTGGATGGGGACGCGCTACAGGAACGCTACCTGTTCTCCTCGAATCGCCAGCTTGCTCCGTTCGTTTACTGGTACGAAATGACGAGCGACGTCGTGGAGAT
>SKZP01000550.1 GCA_007127275.1 Planctomycetota bacterium | reverse complement strand
GGCCCCGCGGGCACGGGGAAGACGCTGTTCGCAAAAAGCCTCGCGACCGAGCTCAACGCGACGGTGATCGTGGTGAGTGGCCCGGAGATCAAGTCGAAGTGGCTCGGCGAGACCGAGGAGAACTTGCGGCGTATCTTCGCCCAGGCTCGGCGCTCCGCCCCCAGCGTAATTGTCTTCGACGAGATTGACTCCATTGCGCCGGCGCGCGACCGCGGCATTGTGCACGAGGCTAGCCACTCGACGGTCAATCAGTTGCTCACCGAGATGGACGGCTTCCGCAGCGACGAGCTTGTCTTCGTCGTCGGCACGACGAACTTCGCGGCCAGCCTCGACCCCGCGCTGTTACGCCCCGGGCGCTTCGAGCTAAAGCTCCTCGTCGACAACCCGCACGACCTCGACCGCGAAGCCATCTTCAAGCTCTACCGCGACAAACTCAAGCTCACGCTTAGCGACGAGCAAGTCGAGACGCTCGTACGCAAGACCCGCGGCTGGGCCGACCGCCACAGCGGCCACCGCTTCACGGGGGATCACATCTACTCCATCATGAAGGCCCTCAAGCGCGAGATGCTGCGCAAGCACCCCGGCCAACAAGATGCCGCGGTCAGCGACCGCATGATCCAGCGCGTCATGAAAACCTTCCTCGGCGAGCGTCAGGACCCCAACGAGGACGAGTTGCGCGTGATTGCCGTGCACGAGGCCGGCCACGCCGTGTTGCAAGAGCTGTTGCCGGATCATCCGCCGACGGAAAAGATCACGCTGGACGGCGACGACGAGGATGCGGAGATCTCCCGCTTCTTCACCAAGCCGGCCGACCCGCTCAACGCCTTCGTGCAAACGGAAGCGGAAATCCGTGCGGTGATCTGCTCGCTCTACGGCGGCCGCGTCGCCGAACAAATCAGTTTCGGCACGGTCAGCGGCGGTGCGGCCTTCGACTTCGACATGGCCACCCGTGCCGCCCGCGCCATGGTGATGGTCCACGGGATGGCCCCGGCCCGTGGCAGCGAGGAAGGCGGCGAGGCGCTACCCGGGCCACTCGGCGAGCTGGGTTACAATGTGCCCATGTTGCTGCGCAGTTTCTGGAGCCACCTGGAGTCGCGCGACCAGTTCCCCGTCTCGCAGGAACTTCTGGACAAGGTGGACCGTGGCGTCGACCGCATTCTCGAGGAAGAGTACGCCCGCGCCCACAAGCTGTTGAGCGAGCACAAGCACCTCGTCGACGAGATTGCCAAGCGTCTGCTCGACAAGAAGGAACTAGGCCGCGACGACTTCAAAGACCTGCTGCCGGAGGCCGCCAACCAAAAGGCGCTAACCTGGAAAGAGCGCCGCGAGCAATTGGAAGCGGCCCGCAAAGACAAGCAAGACGACGAGGACGACGGGTAACGGGGCTTGCTTGGATTCGTTCCGAGCGTTGAGCGGCCACGGGCCGCCGCCCGTGGGCGTATGCGCGTGTGTCTGCAACGACTTCGGAAGCCGCTGTGAGCCGCGCTGCATTCAACCGGCGCTGCGGGTGCGCTTGTTGCCGCTGCCTTTGGCGTGCGCGGGTTCCGCGGCGAGGGCCGCGGTGCCACCAAAGCGCTCCAACGTGGCACGCAAGTGCGCAATGCGTTGCTTCCACTCGCGCTCACTTCGACTGCGCTCCTCGGGTGCACGGAACTGGTCGAGCCAGTAGTTGATCGCTTCGCGGACCAATGCCGATGGGGTCTCGGGAAATTCCTCGCCCTCTTGCTCGCGGCCTTGTTGCGAGTTGGCAACTTGGAAGAAACCGGTTTGAAAGCGCAGCATCCGAAACGTCTCTTCCGGCAAAAAGAACGTCAGGCGCTTTTCGCTGACAATTGCCGGCGCCGCCTGCGGATCTTTAAAGCGACGGTCGGCACGGGAATGAGTGCCGCTGGCGCTCGCGCTGGCTGTGCTGCTGGCGCTTGCACTCGAACTGCCGTTACGTCTAGATTGCTGTGCCATTGCCGTTCCCCCCCCCCGGGGTTGTGCACGCCAGGTGTTTCCCCTGCCGGGCGCTCAAAAGGTAGCTGTCAACGCTCGGCACCGCCTGTGCGTGTGAATCCCGCGGAGAATGCGGTTCCGCCGTCCACCAGCGCCTGGGGTGCCGTTGCACGGGGGTATCCTAGTGCACACGGGGGGTAGGTCGCAACAAAATCTTCACAGATAATTTATGTTTTCACATATCACACAAGCCTTGGTGGAGTGGCGAACAGAGATGTGATTCCCTTGCATTCTGTACGTGGAAAAATTTGTGGAATGAGGGTTTGGCACGCGACGCGTGTGTCTTTTGACACCGCGCGAATGTTTTTCTCAGGCGGTGTGGATGTCGCGGACGACGAGTTCGACGTAGCTCGGGCAGCGATTGTTGAGCCGCGGGCTGTAGGCGAGTCGGAAGCGGTTGCCGTTGCTGGTCAGCATGCCGAAGTCCTCGGCGCGGTTGTAGGCAATCGCGTGTACGGCGGGGCCATCAGGCTTCTGCGGGTCGCGAACGGCGAAGCACAAGTGCTGGTAGTTGCGGCCGACGACGCGGGGCCGGCCGACGAGTTCCACCGGCGGCGTGGCAAACAGCGGCAAGGGGTTGCCTTCGCCGTGCGGGGCGAGCTTTGCGAGGTCGCGAACGAGCTTCGGCGCTAGCTGACTTGGGGTCAACTCCGCATCCAACGACAACTGCGGCGAAAGCTCCACTGGCGAGATCTGCTGGCCGGCGACCTCGTTGAGCCGTTCGCGCAAACGCGGCAAGTCGTCCCGGTGAATCTCGAGACCGGCGGCGAAGCGGTGTCCGCCGAAACTTAACAGCATGTCGTCGCACCTCGACAGCGCGTCGTAGATACTGAAGCCGGGAATGCTGCGCGCCGAGCCACGCCCCGTCGGGCCGCGGAAGGTGATCACAATGGCCGGGCGCCAGAACTCCTCGGCGAGCCGCGAGGCGACAATGCCGACCACGCCGGGGTGGAAGTCGTCGTCGGCAAGCACAATCACCGAGGTATGGTCGAGGTCAATCTCGTCGAGCACCTTTTGACGCGCTCTGGCGGTGATTTCGCGCTCAATGGTTTGACGGTTCTTGTTCTCCGTCTCCATCTCCTGGGCGAGGTCGAGCGCCTCGGCGTAGGATTGCGCAAGCATCAACCGCACGCCGAGGTCCTCGTTGCCGAGGCGCCCGCCGGCGTTGAGCCGCGGCCCGAGCCGGTAGGCAATGTGCGTCGCATCCAGCGGCATGTTCGTCAGGTTGCAAATGTCGAGCAGCGCCCGCACGCCGGGGTTGGCCGAGCGCGGCAGCGCCTCCAGGCCGTAGGCGGCGAAGACGCGGTTTTCGCCAATCAACGGCACGACGTCGGTAATTGTCGCCAACCCGGCAAGGCCAATGGCCGTCTCGAGAAAGCAGTGAAAGTCCCCGCCGAAGGCGCGCTCGCCGCTGTAACTCTGCGCAAGCGCCCAGGCGAGCTTGAAAGCCACGCCGACGCCAGCAAGGTTCGCCTCGGGATAGGTGCAGCAGTCGAGCTTCGGGTTGAGCACTGCTACGGCCTCGGGCAGGTGCTCGCCCGGCTCGTGGTGGTCGGTGATGATCACGTCCATGCCGTGCGAGCGCGCCTGATGCGCCTCGGCGACGGCGGTAATGCCGTTGTCCACGGTGATCAGCAGCGAGACTCCCTGCTGCTTCATCCGCAAGATGGCCTCGTGGTTGAGGCCGTACCCCTCCTGCAGCCGCCGCGGAATGTGATACACAGCGTCTGCGTCAAGCAAACGAAACAGCAGCATTAGCAGCGCCGTGGAGAGGCTGCCGTCGACGTCGAAGTCCCCGAAAACGGCAATCTTCTCGCCGGCGGCAATGGCCCTTCGGATGCGGGGCACGGCCTCGCTCATGCCGTGCAGGCGGTACGGGTCGTGGAGTCCCTCGATCGAGGGCGTCAAGAAATTGCACACCTCGGCGGCACTCAAGCCACGGTTGACAAGCAAACGCGCAAGCACCTCCGGAATGCCGCATGCCCGGGATATCTCGGCGACGCGAGCCGGGTGGTCGGGGGCAAAGATCCAGCGCCGCGGCTGATCACGCATCTGCTTTTCGTCTCCTCACTCGGGCTGGACGGGGGGCCGTGGCAACGACGCCCGGAAACGGCGCATCCACCTTCAGGCGATGTGCCTCCGTTCCCTGGTTCGCTCCGTCGTGCGGATACGCTTACGCGAGATTGCGTGCGCGCGAGTCGGCTCCGTCGCTGGGGAACCTTTCCTCCGCACCGTTCCTGGAGTTTTCGTTGTTGCTCAGTCCTGCACAGCCCGTCCGCTTGAATTTGACCTTCCCCTACCCGCCGGGCGGGGATTTGTTGACACTAGTTCTCCAAGCATCATAACTACCCGCCAGCAAAGTCCGAATCAACTGGTTTTGGCAGGCTTCTCCTCAAAGGGGGGAACAAGTCACACGGCGCCTGTCATTCCGTTCGCGTCGCGCCCAACCGGAAGTCAATGACGACGACGCCGCGTTAACGAGTGTGGCGGCGCGTCCGAGACGGTAGTCTTTGCGGCGGCACGGCTTTCTTTTTGGTGCGACTCATGCACTACGAGCAACTAAAGTGGATCCTGTCCCATCCGCATCCGCGCATCCTCGAGGGGCTTCCTGTGCATGGCGACGCCGCCGAGGAGCCTCCGACGGAGCCGACCTGGCAGCGGCACATTGCCGAGCACCCCGCGGCGGTGCGCACACTGATCCAGCGGTTGCCCCCGACGCAGCAGGTGGTCTGCGCGCTAATCGCGGCGCGGATGACGCTTTCCTGGTATGAGCAGTGGACGGACGTGGCCGGCTACGCCATTCATGCGGAGATTGGCCGCTGCGTTGAGCTTGCGCTTACGTCGGTGCCGACGGTCGAGGGAATCAAGCGCGGACCCCGGCAGGCGCTTGAGCTGGTCGAGCAGTGGCTCGCCCCCGGTGAGGCTACCCCCACGGCCGCGCTTGCCGAGGCGGCGGAGCGGGCATATCTCGCCGGCTGCGCCGTCGCCTACGACGACTACGAAGACCCGGCCCGCGAAGTCGCTTTCGCCTGCGGCAAGCTCGCCGAGGCGGTGCACGCGCCGAGTCGCTTCGCCTGCGCCGACGCCCTGGGAAGCGTCGCCAGCGCCATTGTGCGCCACCACCGCAAGCAACTCGCCGGCCAGCCGGACACCGAAGAAACGGAAGGGGAGGAGCGCCGCCAACGCGGCAGCGGAGGCCCGCCGGCACTGCGCGCCGACGAGTACGCCCACCTCTCCGCCTTCTTCACTCGCTGGTGGCGCCACTGCCGCGAGCGCCTCCCCTTTTGCGACGCCCTGACCGCGGAGGTGGCGTGAGTGCAGCGGCGACGAATGCGACGCGTTTCGCCCGGCAAGTACGCACCCGAATCTGCGGGTAGACGGGAATTCCACGTCCTGGATTCGCATACCTGGACTCCTGAACCAATTCCTGGGTGGCTGTGTTCCGCGAGTCGGCGCGTACACGGTCACGCGGTGCAACCTCTGCTCCAAGGCTGACCGCGTTCTTGCGCGAACCGTTTGAACGCTGCCTCCCGCTGGATGCATGCGGGAGCCACCGGCGCCTTGGGGGCATGTGAGATTACCTCGGGTTAGGAGGTGTCAGAAAACTACCTCCGATTTTGAGCGTCACGAGCCCGTCGTCGACCCAGTCGCGCAACGCCGACTACATTTGCACGGTCCAGTCCTGGTCGCTCGGCCCCATGCCGCTGTGGCTGACAATCACCACGTCGTAGTCGTTGAGTTTCTGGACGGTGTCTATGTCGGTGGAAAACACCAACGTCGCGTCGAAATTGTGATTGGTGTTCGCATTCAGTTGGTCGACAATCTCGTTGCCGGTGCCGTTGGCGCTGCCATCCTCGACTGCGACCCGAATTTGTGCGGAGGCGACCGAACTGTTCAGCAACAAAACGGCAACTGCAAGAAGTGAGAGCGGCGAAAGACGCAATGGATGGCGTTGGCATGGCGACCCCTTGAAACAGTGTGATCAGGATTCCCAGATGCCGCGCGAGATGCTTCGTTTTGGAAGGAACGCACAAATTACCACACCCTCAATTCGTCCGGGAACCAACCAAAAAGCGCAGACCGGGCAGAATCATCAGTCATGCGGTACGTTGCATATACGTACGCGGTTCCGTCCAAACATTGTTACCACAACAAGCTGGCGGCCCCCGTTGCAGGCGTTCACTCTTGGGGGCCGTCTTCCTGCGGATGGTGGGCACGGTAGGTTTCGTCGAGCTTTTTGCTGGAGAGGTGGGTGTAGATTTGCGTGGTGCTCAAGTCGGCGTGGCCGAGCCACTCTTGGACGTTGCGCAGGTCTTCGCCGCGGTCGAGCATGTGCGTGGCGTAGGAGTGGCGCAGCGTGTGCGGCGAGATCCGCGGGTCGAGGCCGACTTGCTTGACATACTGCGCGAAGAGCCGCCGCACGCCACGGTCGGAGAGGCGCGTCCCGAGGCGGTTGAGGAACAAGGCGTCCGGCTCCTTGACTGGACCCTGGCTGCGGCGGTTCAAGTACGTACGGATGGCCTCGACGGCAAAGACGTTCAGGTACACCATGCGCTCCTTCATCCGCTTGCCGAGGACGCGCATGGCGTTGCCTTCGAGGTCGAGGTCGCCGAGGTTGAGGCCAACGAGCTCTCCGACGCGGATGCCGCTCGAATACAGCACCTCGAGGATGGCACGGTCGCGCAGCCCTTCCAAAGTGCTCGCCGAGGGAGCGCCAAGCAGCAGTTGTACCTCGGCGGTCGTGAGGCACAACGGCAGGCGCTTTTCGCCGCGCGGGTTGCGCAGCAGGTCCGAGGGGTTGTCCTCGCGCACGCCCGACTCGACGAGGTAGCGCATGAAGGCGCGCAGGCTAGCGGTCTTGCGGGCAACGGTCGCGTGGGATTGGTCTTGTTTGCGCAAGCTGCCGAGGTAGCGGCGCAGCATGCGGTGGTCAAGCGCCTTGGCGTCGAGTGCGTCCTCCTCTTCCAGAAAGTCGAGCAGACCGACCAAGTCGGCGGTGTAGGCGCGCAACGTGTTGCCGGCGCTGCCGCGGGCCTCGGTGAGGTGCGCAAGAAAGGCGGCAGCATGCGCGCTCAACCGGTCGTGCGCCGAGCGCGGCGGAAAGCCTCGCTTGTCGTCGCGGCTTGTCGCCGACCGTGAAGCGCCTGTCGTCGCCGTCGGATTCGAGACGTCCTCGTCGCCGCGGGTACTCTCGCCTTCGGTGGCGGGTCCAGCCTGCGCCACGGGCGTGGGGGACTCGGTGGACAACGACGACGGCTCCTTCCCTGAGCGGCTCATATTGACACATCCTCGACACACGGCACCCCGACAGCATGTGTCCAGTATACCGTTTGCCGTGCCGCGCGTCAGTGGTCGTTTGCGCTGTTTGGGCGCAAAGGGCGTTCCGCCGACGGGGGAGGCCCTTCTCACGGTCTCGCTGCCCCGCGCGGCTTTGGAATGGTCGCTTTTCCAAGCCCACGGGTTTCGCCCGCTTCGCCCGCGGCTCGCCCCGGTACGGGCGTTTCGACCCACGGGCAAAGCGGGTGTGCTTGGCCGCCACACCCTTCCATTTGGCGCCGGCGTTGTATGTGCTTGACGACTGGTACGGTTTGCGTAGGCTGGAACTCGTTGTCGGAGCGCAGCGCATGAAGCCGCTTCGCTCGGGTTATCTCTTGCCGCAAGGACTCTACGTCATGCGACGGAACCGGACCGTGATTGGGATTGTCGCCGGCATCCCGCTGTTGCTCGGAGTCGCCGGCTTTGTCGTCCTCTTTGGCGAAGACTTTGCCGGTTTCACCCCGGCAAGCAATCCGACGCCGTTCGCCGACGACGACAACGAGACGGCCGCTGCGTCGCACGGACAGTCGCGTGGCAGCCGCTCGGACTCCGGCCGAGAACGGGCAGACGTGGCCGACGGCGACGATGCGGCGGGCTCCGACGACGCGCTCTCAACCGACGACGAGGCTGGCGAGCAGCCGGGGAGCGAGTCGCAGCGGCAGGCAAACCGCGGCGCCGGACTCGACCGTTCGCAACGCGCGGTGCGCAGCTCCGAAGGTAGCGACGGCCGGCGCATCCGTATTGACGGGGGCCACCGCAGCGGTTTTCTGCCTCGTGCGCCGCGTGGCCTGCGTGAGCGGGCCCGCCAGGCCGACGAGGAGAGTGAGCGCGGCGACGAGGAAGAGGAGGCGTCGAGCGGCGAGCGCGGCTTCCTTGCCGACTACTTCAACTTCGACGTGCCCGTGGCGCCGTTTCCCAGCCTCGCCCACTTGCCTCCGACGGAAAGCCGGGTTACGCCGTCGCCGACCTACGAGTCCAATGCCGACTTCCGCCTGCCGTTTACGCCGGAAACGTTCGCGGCTCGTTACGCCGCGCGCCTCACCGTCGAGGAGGCGGGCCGCTACGAGTTCGCCGTCACCACCTACGGCGACGCCACACTCACGGTAAACGGCCAGGAGGTGCTGCGCCGCGACCGCGAGGTGGACCAACCGCACGACAGCATCCAACTCGGCGCGGGCAGCCACGAGGTGGTGCTGACCTACCTCGACAACCACGGCGACTCGCTGCTTGTACTCGGCTGGCAAGCGCCGGGCGGCCCCTGGGAACCCATCCCCGAGGAGTTGCTCGAGCCTCTGGCAGTGCCGGAGCGTCAGCCGCGCGCGCCGCGCATGGACGCCATTGAGCCGGGCTACTTACAGACCTCGCGACGGGTAATTGTGCGCGGCGCCTACTTCAGTGATGTGCCGAGCCACAACACCGTACTCTTCCGCAACGCGGAGAACCGC
>SKZP01000449.1 GCA_007127275.1 Planctomycetota bacterium | reverse complement strand
GAGAATCGAGTTGCTCGCTCCCCTCTTCGTAGCTGACCGGCCCCGGCTGGCAGCAGCCGAGCGGGATGCCGGCAACGCCAATGCCCAGGACAAGCAAGAGGAACAACCGCTGGGATGTCGCGTTCATCGGTAGGCGAGCGGGAACGGGGATGGGACGGCGCCGGTGCGTCATCACGTAGTGTACTCGTTCGCCCGTCGGGAGAGGAACTGCGAAACGGAAACGCGCACCGCGAAGCGTCGGGTTGCGACGCTTCGCGGTGGCGGGATCGTTGCGGGTGTGCAACGGTGGGGAGGCGTTACTTCGGGGTGATTTCGGTGCAGACGATCGTGGGGTAGGGTTCCCCTTCGATTTTCACGACCCGACCGCGCACGGCGACGGTACGGTGCCAGAGAGAGCGCAGGTCGACGTCACGCGTTTGCGGGGAAAGCTCGATGCGGAAGAGCACCTCGCCTTCGTGCACGAGAATGTAGACGCGGCGGCCTTCCGAGTCGCGGGCGTCGGCGACCTTGCCCACGGCGAGATAATCCTCGCTCGGTTGGTAAAGCAGCCGCTCGAGCGCCCGTTGCCGGGCGGCGTCGTCGGCACGCGGTGCCGGCTGGGGCTCGGCGTCGGCCTCCGCGTCGGCTTCGGCTTCTTCGGCCTCGACGTGCTCCTCCTCCGCTTGTGCGTCGGCGGCCATGCGAGCTGCGACGAGGTCCTCGCGCACACCGCGCAGCGACTCGGACCGTTGCCGTGCCTCGTCGGTGATCTCCGGGGACTGGGCCGCGTCGGCGAACGCTTCGAACTCGTGGGCAAGCCGGCGCAGCTTGTCGAGCATCTCGTCGGTGGGCTCGCCGTCGCCGGCCTCGGCCATGGTTGCGTCGAAGCGCTCGTCAAGGTCGTCGAGCAGGCGTTGCTCCGCTTGGCGAACCCGTTCGCGGTTGTCGCTGTCGTCGGTCTCGCTCGAGGTGGGCGATTGCGGCGTCTCGGCGCGCATTTCGTCGAGGTCGCGCCCCAGGCGGTACGCTTCGAACTCGCTCCCACTCGCCTGCCCCAGCGTGCGGACGAAGTCGCCGCTGACCCAGACGCTCACCCCCACGGGCGGCACAATCTGATACCAGTCGCCGTGGCGCTCGACAATGTTGACGCGAGTGCCCTCGGTCACCGAGGTGAGTCGGAAGGATTCCTGCGAGGGGCGCAGGCGAATGATTACGCGGGAGCCGCTGATCTCGCCGGTGGAGCCATCGGCGTCGACGAGCGAGCGGTGCACGAAGGCGTCGAATTGATGGTTCGCTTGCAGTTCCGCCCAGCCGCGGCGTTCGCCGACGACGATGAAGCGCTCGCCGCGCGACGCGGTGGTCAGCGCTTGGTATTGGGTGGAGGCGCCGGCGCGAATCCGCACGTTGTCACCGGTGATCTCGGCCCACTGGGCGTTTTCGGGGGCGGATTGCTGCGCTTCAATCAAAGCGGGCATCAGCGACACGATCAGCGTCGCGAGCAGCACGGTCAGGGGCAGTTGAATTCGCTTCGGCATGGTGGTCTCTCTCCGTATCGGATCGGTCACGCAAGATGGGTCCGTGTTGACGGGCAGTAGCGGCCGCGCCACGCGTACTCACGGTGGGGGCCTGTGCCCACGCTCACCGGAATATCGACTGCCTTCGCATCCCTCTTTAGCGTGACGGCAAATTCCGTCGAGCCGCCCGAAATCCGCGAGCACAGCAAGGGCACACCCGCGTCGCGCAAGCCCTGCGAGGAGTAGGACGGAAACACGCGGGCTCGCCTCGCAGGGCTTGCCCCCTGCGCTTGCCTTGTTCGAAGCGTATTACATGCCGCGGTACTTGGGGCCCGAGCCCCCTTCGCGAGGCGTCCAGCGCGGACCGAGGACGTCGGTGGCTTTGCAGTCCACGCAGTTGGGCGCGTTCACGACAAGCTTGTCGCCCTCACGCTCGTAGACGCCGGCGGGGCACATGCCGGCGTAGAAGTCGGCGAGCTCCGGCGGGACGCTGTCGCCGACGACAAGGTGCTGTGGGATGTCGTCGCGGGTGGTGTTGCCGGACTTGAAGACGGCGTCGAGCTTCGGAAAGGTGAGCGTGCCGTCGGGGGTGTAGCCTTGCGCGACACTCTTCTTCGCGGCGCGCTCGGCCCAGGCGTCGTCGTGCATGGGAATGCGGTCGCCGAGCAATGCTCCGCTGGAGAGCATCATCACCGACGCGGCAGCCCCACCGCGGATCAAGCCGTGCTTGAAGGCAAGGCGCATGTTCCGCGTCCGGTAAAGGTCGCGGATGATGTAGCTTTCGTCGCAGGCTGTGTCGTAGCCGGCGAGCGCGTCTTTCGACGTGTCCCCCTTCTTCAGCGCCTCGAAGATGGTCCGCGCCGCGAGGATCCCCGAGTGCATCGCGTAGTGGATCCCCTTGAGGCTCGGCACGTCGACGAAGCCGGCCGACTCGCCGACGAGCAGGCAGCCGTCGCCGTGACGGCGCGCGGGCAAGGAGAAGTAGCCACCTTCGGTGATCGACTTCGCCCCCCACTCGAGCATCTCGCCCCCTTCGAGTACCTTGCGAAACAGCGGATGTTCCTTCATGCGCTGAAAGGCCACGGCAATGTCGAAGCGCGCGTTCGGATAATCCAGGCCGGCGACGAGGCCGAGCGCGACCTGCTTTTCCCCCATGGGATAGAGGAAGGAGCCGCCGAAGGTGTGGCTGTCAAGCGGCCAGCCGAGCGTGTGCACGACGGTGTCGAGCGGCTGCTTCACCTCCCACAGCTCCTTGACGCCGAGCGCGTAGATCTGCGGGTTTTCGCCGCGCACGGTTTGCCAGTCGAGCCACGACTGAGTGAGGTGGCCGCGCACGCCCTCGGCAAGTACGGTGATCTTGGCGGAGATGTCGGTGCCGGGCTCGTAGGTGTTGCCTTGCGAGCCGTCGCGTTCAAGCCCGGCCGGGGCGGTGCGCACGCCGCGCACGCGCTCTCCCTCGACGAGCAGCGACTCGGCCGGGAAGCCGGTGACCACGGTAACGCCGGCCTCTTCCGCCTTTTCGCCGAGCCAGCGGACCATCTCGCAAAGGGAGCCGACGTAGTTGCCGCGGTTGCGCATGGTCGGCGGCGTCGGCACGCGCCAGGCCCGCTTGCCGGTTAGAAAATACACCTTCTCGTGCGGCACGGGCCCACGGAAGGGAAAGTCCTCGTCTTTTAGGTCCGGGAAGAGTTCGCGGAAGGCGACCGGATTGACCACCGCACCGGAGAGGCTGTGCTCGCCGAGTTCGCCGGCCTTTTCGAGCACGGCAATCTCGACCTCGTCCTCGTCGAGTTCCGGGTCGCGGCGCACGAGGCGGGCGAGCTCAATCGCGCAGGCGAGGCCGGCCGGGCCGCCGCCGACAATGGCGACGTCCGCAGGCATCCCTTCCTCTTCGTCCGGCGCCTCGTGGAGCACGAATCTCTCGAGCGGCAACGGCGGGTGGAAGTCGGCCGGCTTGATCGTCGTCACGCCTTGCGGGGGCGTCGGGGCGGCGGCATTGCCGTTGTCCTCGGCGGTGCCGTTGCTGATGTTGTTTGACTCGTTGGCGGCGCTGGTGGCGGAGGAAGTCGTTTCAGCCATCGCGGGGCCTCGCTGATCGCTCGCGTCGTGTTCGGCTCGTGGGTATCGGCGGCCTTGTACCATTCCTGAAACCGAAAGGGCCAGGGTACGACCGCCACACCGTGCGCATCTCCAAGTCGTGAAAACGGTCGCCCCCTTGGGCACCGTAGGAGCTGTCAGAAACTACCTTCCGAATTTGAGCACCTCCGCTCGACGGTGCTTCGTTGTCGTCGTTTCCGCTGCTCAACGTGGCTACGGCCATGTTTCTGCTGCTCAACTTCCTCCAGTACGCATTGCACAGCCTTCGCTCGTGACGCTCACTTCGGAGGGTATTTGCTGACAGCTCCTTCACTTCTCGGTGGGCTGCCAGTTGTGCTCACGGCGCAGGATCCACTCGACGGTGAAGGGGTCGTCGAGCGCTTCGCGTTCCAACTCCAGTGCGGCATGCGTGGCGCGGACTTGCTCCAACTCCGCCTCGGCCTCGTCGAGCGCGGACTGGTAGTTGCGGATCCGCTCGGCGGCGGGCCAGCAATACATCAGCAGGGTCGCCACGACGATCACCAACACGCCGCTCCAGAACAACCCCATGCCGAGGTACTCCGGCCGCCGGTCGGGGCGCGGTTGCACCGGCAGCGTAATCGAGGACGCGGAGCCAAGGTGGGTGGCGTTGCGCTGCGAAGTGAGGCTGCGAGTCATGGGCGTCCCTCTCGGCGGGCGAGCGTGTCGCTTCGTGGTTACGTCGTTGTGGTTCTTTGCGTTCCATCCTGTGCATCCTGTTGCATCGGCGGTGGCGGCGGCGTCCTTGAGCCGGTTGCCTTCGCTACGTGAGGATGCGCGGTCCACGCGCGGTTCTCGGACGAAGGGCGGGCCGGCACGGCAACAGGGACGGATTCCGAACGCGTGTGGGAGGCTCGTGCTCTGGCCAAGGAGAGGACAGTGTTGATTTGTCACCCATATCCGGTAGGCTGAACGCCGTTGAGCTTGGTATTTGCCCCCTTTCGTTTCCACGGGACGACAGGATTCGACGACGGCTCCCCCATGTCATGACATGCGGAACCGAGGCGTCGTCTCGCCTTTCGCTTCGGCTGCGCCGCTGCGCCCTTTGATTTGGGAGTTTCCCCGATGACGCAGGCCTCCACACCCCGCAGGCTGTTCGGCCAACTCGCCATCCTCGCCGGCTTTGCAACCGAGGAACAAGTCGGCGAGTGCGTCAAACTCCAGCAGCAGGTTCGCAAGAACCAAGGCGGCAAACACATCTACATCGGCGCAATCATGGTGGGCAAAGAGTACCTGACCATGGAGCAGGCGCTGCAGATCCTGTACCACCAGCAGGTCCAGATTGTGCAGGATCCGAGCACCAACAAGCGCTACAACATTCACAATTTCAATCCGAAGAAGAAGTACCGCAGCCCCGAAGGGGACTCGCTGCTTAGTATTCCTGACCGTATCGACAACCTGATGGTGCGTGGCGACCTCGGCTTGAAAAAGGTGACGCGCGCCAATCCCGACGACCCGATCACCGAGAAGGACCGGGCGACCTTTGAGCTCGCCACGCCGCCGGAGCCTGCGCCGGAAGCGGTAGCGGAAGCGGAAGCGGAACCTGCGCCGGCGCCAGAAGCGGCCGCGGCGGCGCCGACGCCGGAAGAGGCGGCCTGGGGGCTTGATGAGCCCAGCGACGCGGGTGCGGAGCAAGCCTCCGGCTTCGCGGAGGACGTGTTCGGTGCCGCCGATGCGGGGGACACCGGCGGTCCGTTCGTCGACATGCCGGCCGCGGCCGACCCCAGTGCCATGGAGGTGGAACCGCCGCCCCTTGCGGATGCGCTTCCAGGCGACGGGTGGGACAGCGAGGATCCGTTCGCCTCGCCCGAAAGCGGTGCGGACCCGTTCGGGGAGACACTTACCGACGCCCCCCCCGCGGCAGGCGACCCCTTTGGTGACGACCCCGGGGATCCGTTTGCCCAACCGGATGCGGGGGCGACCGCCGGCGACTTCGGCGACTTCGGTGACGGCGACTTCGGGGATCTCGGCGACCTCGGCGACCTCGGCGCAGCGGATGCGACGTGGGGCGCCGACGAGGACGCCTTCGCCGAGCAAGGGGGTGGAGCGCCCCAGGGAGATCCGTTCGCGTCCTCCCCAGGCGGGGATCCGTTCGGCTCGTCTCTGGAGGAGGACCCGTTCGCTGACTCCAGTGCGGGTGCAACCGCCGGCGGCGACTGGGACAACGAGGATCCGTTTGGCGACAGCGTCGCACCGGCGGCGCCGGACAGCGACGGCGACCCGTTTGGCGACTCGCTTTCCGACGACCCGTTCGCCAGCGCAACTCAAACCGAAGGGACGGTCGGCGCCGAGGCGGATCCGTTCGCCACTGGCATTGGAGAGGAGGCGTTCGGCAGCGGATACTCGGCAACGCAACACGACGCGGGACTCTTTGGCGAGGACCCGTTCGGCTCGGCAAGTGCGCCGCCGGCCGGTGAGGATCCGTTCGGCACGGCACCGATGCCCGAGGACGGCGTCGCCGGAGATCCGTTCGGAGCCTCCGCCGAGGACCCGTTCGCCAGTGCGAGCAGCGCCGACAACCCCTTCGACGACACACCGGCGCCGACGGAGCCGTTCGGTGGCGCGCCGTTCGAGGCGGGGGCCGAGGCGGACCCCTTCGGCGGCGGGATGGACGACCCCTTCGGTCCGGCGCCGGACTTTGGCGACGGCCCCGGCGCGGTGGCAGCGGATGAGGACCCGTTCGGCGATGACGGAGACCAGGACGACGAGTGGGGAGCCGAGGAAGAATGGTCCGGCAGCGCGCATGAACCGTTCGACTCCAGCGGTGCACACTCCGAGGCCTCGGCGACAGATGTCGACGCGGACATTGCCGGGGCGCTCGGCGGCGCGGTGGTCGAGGATCTCGAGAAGGAACGCGAAACCACTGGCGGCCCGGTCGGCACCGAAGATATGCCGGCGCTCGACGGCACCGTCGTCGAAGACACCGGCGAGGCGACGACCGCCCCTGCGCCGACGGAGGAGTACGCGGGTAGCGAGTCGTGGATGACGCACACCGCCGCCGGGTACGACTCGCCGGCACGGATCAACGAGCCGGAGGACGACGCAGTGGGCTTCGGCGGCTTTGGCGAGCCGAGCGCGGCCAGCGCCGCCACGGCCCCCGAGCCGGAGGTTCCGGCCGAGCCGACCGGGCCGAAGGAAGAAGAGACGGACGTCGACGTTCAGGTGCAGGCGAAAGCGGCCGAGGAAAAGACCGACCGCAGCCTTGCCGTCAGCGGCAAGGGCTTCTCCGGTCGCGGCTCGGGCGAGTTCCAGGCGCAGCCGCGCTCCTCGCTCGGCCGGGCACTCGCCGCGGCGGCCGGTCTTGTCGTGCTCGTCGCCGGGGTTGTCGTTTTCACGAATCCGCAACTGATCGGCCTCGACACCGCGGACGAGCAGCCGCCTGTCGAGGATGAGGACGACGTGGTCGAGCCGCCGCAGAGTTTGCTCGTCGCCATTGACGAGGCACGGGAGTTGGCGGAGGAAGAGGAGCAATACCGCCCGGCCCTCGCTCGCCTCGCCGAGTTGCTGCAGTCGGGCGAATACCGCGAGCATCGCGGGATGATCGAGGAGGCGCAGCAGGAGATTGAAGGGGCCTTCGACGTGCGCCTCGCCGAGGCACGGCAAGCGCTCATTGGCATGCGCGACCAGGTGCGTGCCGCGCGGTCAAGCGAAGATCGCGCCGAAGCCGAAGCTCGCCTCGCCGAGCTCACGGCACAATTCGAAAAATACCTCGAGCGCGACTGGGTCACCGACGACGTCGAGTCGCGGGTTGCCGAAACGATCGAAGCCGTGACGGTCTGGCTGGAACAGCCGCCGGCGGAATTGTGGTCGGTCCAACGCTTCATCAGCGAGACGAATGAGCTCCTTGCCGGCTTTCCCGAGCGCGAAAGCTGGCGCGAGGATCTCGCCGGCTTCGCCGAAGGGATCGAGCGGTTGCGCACCCAATTGCAGCATTGGCAGCGCTTCGACGAGCACGAGCAGGCACGGGAGAACTTCAGCCGCTTGCTTTCCTCGCTGATCAGCTACCGCAGCAGTTTGCACCGCGCCTTGGAAACTTGGTGGCAGGCTGAGGAGGCGCAAGAGGAGCCGGACTTCCGCGCCACCTACGAGGCGCTCGTCCGCGCCGAGGAGCACTTGGAGACCATCTCGGCGGTCGTTGACCCGGAAACGGAGCGGCGACCCTTCGAGGGCCCGCTCGGCGAGGTGACCGACGCTCGCGACGCGTTGCGTACCCCGTGGGCCGAGCGCGTCTTCGCGAACGCCGAGGCGATGCTTGCGCGGATGCAGGAGGATTCCGAGGTGCGAGTCGACCCCTCCGCCGCCCGCGAAGTCAAGGCGCAAATGGAAGCGGCGTTTTCATTGATCGAACAGTACGAGTTGCCACTGCCCGCCGAGCGGGATCCGCAGGCATTGCTCGAGGAAGCGGAAGTCGCCGTCACCCGCGCCGGCAACCGTGCGACGCTTGCGTCCGACGTCGAAGATCTGGAAAGCGAACTGGCGGAACGCGCGCCGAATTGGGAGCGGGTGCGCGAGGTGGCGTTGCGCGTGCTCGACGCGACGGAGCACGAACTCGACCGCGAGGAGTTCGCCGAGGAGCGGCGTTTGGCCAACGAGGCGTTGCCGCATGCCATGTGGTACTTGCGGGTGGCCTCCGGCGACGCGCCGTATGAGGACGCGTTGGCCGCAAACGACGACCCGGAGGTGCCGGTCGAGGAGAAGGTCGAGCGGTGGGAGGAGCTTGCTTCGCTGTACGAACGGCTGCTCTTCGAGGGGATGTGGCAAGAGGACGGTCGGCCTCATCCGTATACGGCGGTCGCGCCGTGGGAGTTGCACCACTACGACAAGCAGCGCGGGTACGAGATGCGCAACCGCGTGACGGAACGTGCGCTGATCGCGCCGGCGTGGTTGGGCTACTGGCGAGGCCACCACCGTCTCGAGCGGGCTGCGGCGTTGTTCGACGAAGAGGCCACCCGTGACGAGGCTCGAAAGCTCTACGAACAGGCCGCCGAGGACCTCGCGCACTCGGCGGACGTCTTCGCGACGCAGCTGGCCTTGCGCGAGCGCGTCCCCGCCATCCTCGAGGACCGTTTCCGCGCCGAGACCGAGCCGGCCCGCCGACTCGTGCACATCAGCCTCGAAGAGGCGCGGCAGGCGGGCGACGGTGGCGAGTATGCCGAGGCGATCGAGCTCCTCGACGGCGCTCGCGACCGCATTGACTGGTTGATTCCGCGCTACACCGAGGAAGGTCGCGACGACCCCGAGCTGATGGAGATG
>SKZP01000366.1 GCA_007127275.1 Planctomycetota bacterium | reverse complement strand
CGCGAAGAGGAATGAAACGCGCGCCTCGGCATATGCGACGAACGACTCGACAGTCATCTCCTGGTGGTTCAGCCGGCCTCGCAAGCCGACGCGCGCTTGCAACGTACGCAACGGCACGAGCGCGAGCTCGGCAAAGAGGTGTCCGCGAAAGCCGGTGTTCGACGGCCCCGGCATGTTCCACAGCAGCGCGCCGTCAAGGCCCGCATTGAGGCCGAGCACGTCGCCGAACAGCACCGAGGTCGAAACGCCCACCCGGGCTTCGTTGTAGTCGACGCCGACCGAATCCGAGCCGACTGGCACACGGGGTCCGCCGTAGGCGCTTAGCAAGAACGGCCCCTGGTCAATCAGAGTGATCTTCAGGCCGGTAACGAGATCCGTCCAGCCGGTGGTGTCGTCGTCGCTGGCACTGTCCAAGCCGCGGTAGCCAATCTCCGCCCAGATCGAGGCGCGCTCGGTAATGATCTCGACCTCGCCGGTCAGCATGACGAAGCCCTGCCACGATTGAAGCGGCTGACCCGTCAGTTCGGCGCTGTCCCCGAGGAACGAGGTGCGGACGCTGAATTGGCTGCTCGTCGGGGCCTTGAAGAATTCCCAGCCGGCGAGTTTGCGCCAGGTGGGAGTTTCTCGCTCGCTGCTGCTGCTGCTCTCCGAGGCCGTGCCCTGCGGGGCGCCGGCGGGCGGGTAGCCATTGACGCTTTGCGCGAGAGCGGGACTGGCCAGTGCGAGAAGCAACAGTCCCACAAGACTGGTGGAAGCGAAGCTCGGGGCACAGCTCATGATTCGGGGGGTGAGGTGCATGACAATGGAACTCCCGGCTACCGGCCTGCCCGAATGGACGGACGGACCCGTAGCGCGTTGCCTCGAACGGAACGGACTCGAGGATGCGAATGGAAAGGCGAACGGATGTGGTTCCCACACGTAGACGGGGCCGCGCCCGGACAAGAAGGCCGGGGTACGACGTCCGTCGTCGTTCGGGGTTAACGCGGCAACCGCTGCAGACACTCCGCAAAATTGAATCCTCCCACACGTGGCGGCTCTCGGCGCGCAGATGCGAAAAGTCGCTTGCCCCAAGACGTGACATCCATGCGAGACATGCGCAGGAGGGCCCCGGCAAAACGGCGCCGAGACCGCCCACGCCGTTTCGCGGCACCCGCCTCGGGCGAGTCTCCGGCGTCGGAGATCACGCGGAATTGCCGCGCCGTAGCTTGCTTTCTTTCGGCCGCTTCCTTTGGGGCACCAAGGTTTGCGGGTCGTCCACGGCGGCTTCACCGCGCACCGCGTCGCGGGCCTCGAAGAGGGTGACCGTGGATGCCGCAACAGCCTTTGCGTGCCATTGCCGCGTTGCGGTGCGAACGCGCCTGTCGCGCGCCGCCGCGCTTCGCGTCGCGGCTTGCCGCTTGCCGGGGCCCGCGAAGCTGGTTGCCGACGCGTTTGGAGCCGAGCGTCACGAGCGAAGGCTATGAAAGGCGGAGAAAGGTGAGCAGCCAGGCGTGACGAGTCACGTCGAGCCGCGCAACCGACAACAACGCAGAGCCGAGCGCAGGTGCTCAACGTCGGACGGTGTTTTCTGACAGCTCCTTAGTACAGCTCCCCAGAAGAAAGTAACCCATTTGCTGCTGCGCGACCGACTCGCTTCCTCGGGCTCGACGGCGCTCCTCAATGTGACAAGGGCCACGCCTGCGGTGCTCGCCCTCGTCCTCGTTGCGACTCGGCCTGCTCGCAACGCAACGGGGTCACTTTCTTTTGGGGAGCTGTACTTAGGCCTTACGGGGCTGCTCTTCTTCGTAGCGAATCTTGGCGAGGTCAATGCCGAGCGTGTTCAACGTGGCGACGACTTGCTCGGCGTCGAAGCCGTGAATTTTCGCACCTTGCTCGAAACTCTCCACGTAGGCGGCGCCGCAGCCGTGGCACTTGATGCCCAGCTCCTTGAATGTCTCTTTGATCGTGCGGTCGAGCTCTTCCAACTCCTTGAGCCGCTCGGCCGGCAGCGCGCCGGTCGCCCGGGCTCGCACCTGCAGCACCCCGAGCAAAATCACCACCAAGACGCCGAGTCCAACCAGCGTCGCCACCGACGTCGGCCCCGTGATCACGGCAAGTGCCACCACCGCGAGAAAGGCCCCGATCAATACGAGCACCAGCCAGACCGGCAAGCCCGACGCCGTCGGGTTTTCCTCGAAGTGGCGAGAGCGCTCACGCGCATAAAGCTCGAGCGGATAATCCACCACCTCGGCAATTTTGGTTTGCCGGGTGATGGGCTCGCTGACCACGCGGGCCGTAGCAGCAGGGGGCGGTGTGGAAGGTCGGTCGCTTTTGCTCATTGCCTTGCGGCCCTTTTCTTGCGGCGTCTCCGGCCGGTGCGTGCAGCACTTCCATGGACGAACAAGAACATCTTCGATTAACCACGAATTCGAAGCGCGGACCTCGGTGCCCTGTACCGTTCCAAGGCCTCGACCAATCGTGACGCGCGAAGCGCAGCATTGGCCCGGAGAGGCCGCAGGCACGCAAGGACACTCTCAGCCGTTTGCGTGACGAGAGGCGCGCAAACGGTGGGGAGTCCGCCCAGGAGTGCGACGCACGAGCGGCCCCGCGCAAACCCCACGCGCGCCTCGACTCTAAAGGCGCACGCGGAAACGACGAGCAAGGCGCACTTCGGGCGGGCTCGGAGGCCCGCCCTACGCATTCGTGGTTGGGCGCTCTTCATTCGAGTTCGTCCACCGCCTCCCAGTCTAGCACCTGCGATCAAATCCACAAATCTTCCAACGCCCGCGCCGCCGGCAGAGTAGAAAGGAGTGACGCGAACGGTTCCACCGTCGTCGGCCACCCTCGTGCTCGCCACCCTCGTGCTTGGTAGAGCGGCCGACGCAGAGCGGACCCCACAGTCAGTCCGTGCGGTTGCGTACAACGGCGTACGTCGTAGCGCGGAAAATCAAAGAGGAGTTCTGGACTCATGCGAAGCTACGCACTCATTGCCGCTTGGATATTCGCCGGCCTCGGGTTGGTGTGGGCAAGTCCCGCCCAGGCACAAGACCGAGACGACATTCCCGCCGACGACCTCGAGCGCTTGTTGGATGAGCTCGACGAGGAGCTGGACGACTTGCGCGACGAGTTCGAGCACCGCTTGGAGCGGTTGCGCGAGCGCTTTGGCGGCCGCCTGCGTGACCTTCTCGACCGGGCGCCGCGTCCTGCCGAAGGAACGGGCGAGGCCTGGCTGGGCGTGTCGCTGGCCGAGGTGGATGAGGAAACGCGTACCCTGCTCGACATCCCGTCCGAGCGCGGCGTGCTAATCACCGAAGTGCACGCGGAGAGCCCCGCGAAGGCGGCGCTGCAGACCTTCGACATCATCCTCACCGTCGACGGCGAGGACGTCAGCGCACCCGCACAGGTGACCCAAGTGGTCAAGCAACGGGATCCCGGCGACGTGCTGCAGATGCAGATTCTGCGCGAGGGGGAGTCTCGCGACGTGCGGGTCACCCTCGGCGAGCACGGCGTGGAGCGCCAGCCGCGGCCGAGCCCTCCCGGTACGCTGCGTGAATTTCTCGACCGCGCCTACGAGGAAGGGGACCGCCCCGACCCCGAAGCCCCCGCCCCTGGCGGCGGGCTGGGTGATCTGCTCGACGGCTTCGACGGCTTCGACGGTCTCGACGACCTGTTCGACCCCGAGGGCGGCGGCTTGCAAGACCTACTCGACCAGTTCATGGACCCCGACGGGGAAGGTGGCGGCCTCGGTGACCTGCTCGACGAGTTGATGAACCCGGACGGTGAGAACGGCGGTGGCCTCGGTGACCTTCTCGACGAGTTGATGAACCCGGACGGGGAAGGCGGTGGCCTCGGTGATCTGCTCGAAGAGCTCTTTCCGCAACCGAATGGTGAAAACGGCGGCGGCCTCGGTGACCTGCTCGAAGAACTCTTTCCGCAACCCAACGGCGACAACGGCGGTGGCCTCGGCGACTTCTTCGAGGAGCTTTTCCCGCAGCCCGAACCCGAAGCCGGCCCGGAACCCTACCTCGGGCTCTCCGCCAGCGACCTCTCGCCGGAGCAACGTCGCGAAGGCATTCGCGGCGTCGTCCTGGACGCGGTCGTCGCAGGCGGTCCCGCCGCAAATGCCGGCTTGCAAGCCGGTGACATCCTCACCCGAATGAACGACCAGGACATCCGCGCCCTCGAAGACGTGCGCACCGTGCTGCTCGAACTCGAGCCCGGCGACGAAGTGACCGTGGTCGTGTTGCGAGACGGCGAACGCGTCGAAATGAACCTCGTCGTCGGCCAACGCTAGAACCCGAGGTGACAACGCTGCCGAAGAGCCCACGGTCCCCGGCCGTGGGCTCTTTGCGTCGGGGCCCAGCGATCAGTCGCCCCCCCGCGGCACTTGTTGCCCGAGGGCGTTCTTCCGCGGCGGTTCTGCTCGTCTAATATCGCTGGCCGAAGCGAGGCATGCACGGTACGCTGGGGGCGGTTCGGTTTGGTCGTCGCGGGGTCGGGGTTTGAACGATTCAGGACGCTTTGCCGCTTGTGAACGCCGAGTGGGGCGGCCCGAGGAGGTAGCCGATGAGAACAAGGACGTCGTCTGCACAACGGAAACGCCAGAATGCGTCGAAGCCACACGCGCGCAAGCGTTCCGTTTTCGACCTGCTCGGCTGGGGCTCGCTGACGGCGCTGCTGCTCGGCATTGCGCTGACCCTTTCCGTCGCGGTGGCCGAGGAAGCCGTCGGTAGTGACGACGGACTCACCGAGGAAGCGGGCGAGGCGACGCCACGAGACGCGGACGAGGAACGTGTCGAGCTCGAAACGATCCGCTTCGACGAGGACGGTCGCCCGTGGCCGAAAAGCACCCGGCCGGCACCGCCGAGCGAGCCGCAACAGGGCGCGGTCGTGCCGATCACCGGCACGATCGACAAGGGCCTCTACGAGCACGTCAAGCGGCGCAGCGCCGAGGCCATCGAGGCCGGCGCCACCGTGATTGTCTACGAATTCGACACCCCCGGCGGGGCCGTCGCCGCGATGATGCAGATCACCGAAGCGATCGAAGAGGTGCGCGAGCAGGACGTGCTCACCGTCGCCTGGGTTCCGAAAGAGGCCATCTCTGCCGGGGCGCTGATCGCCTTCAGTTGCGACTACGTCGCACTGACCGACGGCGCCCGGATTGGCGACGCGCAGCCGATCATGATGACGGCCGAGGGATATGTCGTCGGCGGCGAAAAGGTGCAGAGCTACATGCGCAGCGTCGTCGAGGAAATGGCCGCGCGCAACGGCTATCCGCGTGCGCTGATTCAGGCGATGATCACCCAAGAGATCGAGGTCATCGAGATCGAGCCGGAGGATCCCGAGGATTGGAAGCTGCTCGACGGGACGCGCTTCGACTCCGCCTATGTGATCCGCCACGAATTCGAGAATTGGGAAGCACATCGCGAACGCTTCAATATCATTCGCACCGTTGTCCACGGCGTGATGGGAGAAGGCGACGACGAGGGGGGCATCATGGGCACGACGATCGCCCGCGGCGAGATCGCCACCTTCACCGGCACCGAGGCGCGCAACCTCGGCCTCGCCATGCAGGATGTCCGCAGCTTCGGCGATCTGGAACGCGCATTCCATATCGGCGAGCAGCACGGCCTTGGCCCGAACCTCGAGTACGAAATCAGTTGGTCGGTACAACTCGTGCGTTGGCTGCAGGCGGCCGGGCCGATCTTCATCATGATCGGACTGATCGGTCTCTACCTCGAGTTTCAGACGCCCGGCTTCGGCCTCGGCGGGATCGTCGCTTTGGTCGCCTTCGGCATCTACTTCAGCTCGGGTATGCTGATCGGCCTTGCGGAGTCCTGGCACATCCTTGTCTTTCTTCTCGGCATCGGGCTGATCCTCGTCGAGGTGTTCGTCTTACCCGGCTTCGGAATTCCGGGAGCGCTCGGGCTGATCATGGTGGTGGTCGGTCTGGTGCTTGCCGGGCAGGATTTCGTCTGGCCGGAGACGAGCTATCAATGGGACCAGATGACGGCGAATCTTGTCTCGTTGCTGCTCGCCTTTCTCGGCGCCATTGTCGGGATGATCATTGTCGCGAAGGTGTTGCCGCACGTGCCGGTCCTCAACCGAATGATCCTCAAGGCGGAGGCGCGCAAGAAGGCGCAGGCGGCGATGCCGCATGCCGGCCCCACCGACGAGGGGCTCATGGCCGCGGCAACGAAGGGTGGTCACCCGTTGCTCGGCGCAATCGGCGTGGCGACGACGGAGTTGCGCCCGGCGGGCAAGGCCCGCTTCGGCGACGAAGTGGCCGACGTCGTCGCCAAGGGCCGCTGGCTCGAGCAGGGGCAACGCGTTGTCGTGACCGAATTCAGCGGCAACCGCCTCGTCGTCAAGGCGGTCGACCCGCCGCAGGCGCCGTTTGTTTAAAGCGACCCAAGGGATTGCAAACGCGGACGGAGCAACCGACCGTGTTCGTAAGGATCGCCGGGTACCGTGATGACTCCGTGAGGGTATGAGCCATGAGCTTCGATTGGATCCCTTCGCTTGCCGCGCTGCTGGCCGACAACGGTGACTCGCTGACCGCTGCGATCGAGTGGGGCTTGCCGATTGCGATCGCCCTGTTGCTCGTAGGCTTCGGACTAATCTTCGCGGAAGTCTTCATCCCCTCGGGCGGCGCACTGAGCATCATGGCGGCGATCTTCGTGCTCGGCTCGATCGTTGCCGCCTTTTTCGACGGTCTGCTCGTCGGGTTGATCTTTCTTACCGTGGTGATCCTGATGACGCCGCTGGTGATCGTCATGGTGTTCAAGGTTTTTCCCTACACCGCGATCGGACGGCGGATGATCAACCGCGGTGACTCGGCCACACCTACGGAACGCCGTGCCGTGGTGCATGAGGACAAGGCGCTGCTCGGCCAGGTCGGCGTCACCGTAACGCCGTTGCACCCCGGCGGGCAGGCGGATATTGCCGGTGAGTGGCGCGACGTGGTGACGCAAAACGGCGAGTCGCTCGACGTCGGCCACCCTGTTCAAGTCGTCGACGTCAGCGGCAACCGCATCGTCGTGCGGCCCGTACAACCCACGCAGTGAGCCCCTTCTTCCCCCGCGACGCCCTGGTTTCCCCCTCCGGTAGCGTACCCGTATGGCTTTGCGTCGTCGCCGCCGTCGCACCGTTGCTTGGCTACGCAGCGTCGGCGCCGTGTTGGTCGCACTGATGATTGTGCACAGCTCGAGCGAGGCCCGCGCCGAGTCGGGCGCCGGCTCCGGCTCGGAGAGTCCCCCGGGTGCGCAGGGCGAGGCGGCCGAACGGGAGCCGGCCGAGCCGGAGGCGGTCTTCTCGGTGGTCGCGGTGACTCGTGACGGAGAGATGGTCACGATCGACGGCGGGGTGCACGACGGAATCATCGAGGGGATGCGCTTTCAGGTGCGCCGCGGCCGCGAGACCGTCGGCGAGTTCGAGGTGTTCTGGGTGCTGCCGAGCAAGGCGAGCGGTGAAATCATTCCCGGCTCGCGGCTCGAGCGGCAAGCGGAACGCGGCGACACCGTGGTGATTGTCTCCGACGTCGCCGAGCCGCCGGCGCCGCAGCAAGGGACACGACCGCGCGACCGTAGCGAACCGGACCCGGGGGACGGAGTCGACAGCGAAGAGGTCGTCGAGTTGCGCCGCTACGTCAGCCAGCTTCAGGACGAAGTCTTCCGCCTCAACCACGACAACCAAACCCTGCGCCAGGAACGTGACGAGGCCCGCGGACAGGTCTTGATCCGCGAGTCGCAACTCGACACCACGTCGGAAACGTCCCGGGAATTGCGCCGCCAACTCGATACCACCGCGATGCGTTTGCAGCGCGACGTCTCCTTCGGCCTCGGCGGCCGCTTCGGGGGGACTTACGGCACGCCGATGTTTCACAACTTCGGGCTCGGCCTCGAACGCTTCGCCATGGAGGCGCGCGCCACCGTCGACGTGTTCGCGCCGGGACCAATCGACGGCTTCCGCCTCGGGGTCGTGGTCCAGGAGCAACCCGGGCGCGGCCCCGGCGGTGAGAGCTCGACATTGCGCACAAGTGTCGTCACGGAAGTTTTTTTCCCCGACCCGTTCGGCGGCCTGCACACGGGCCTCGCCTTCAGCTACGCCCACCACCATTTTCCCGACCCCTTTCTCGGTCACCGCGATTCCGGAGAGATCAGCATCTCCTGGGGCAAGCGCCTGCCGATGACGCAGCAACGGGAGGCGGAAAGCTTCTGGCGCTACGCGTTTCAGCCCATGCTCGAGTTCGTCCACGCCCCCTACGGCGCCACGGGCACCGACCTGCGCCTCGGCCTCGGCTTTCCGGATTTGATCGAGGTGTGGGCGAACTTCAATTGGCACTACTTCACCGACTACGGCCGTTTCGGCGCCCTGCACGTCCGCGCCCGCGTACCGGTCATCCAGGACCACGGCCACCTCGGCAGCGTCAAGCTGATCCTCGCCGGCGACTACACCTACCCGTTCGACTCGAGCCTCTACGCGCACACGTATAGCGTGGGCCTCCACCTCGAAGCGACGCTCGGCCGCTAACGAGCCGACGCACGGTACCCGTGCGTTTGCGCGTTCCGCGTTGCACGTCTCCCTGCCAGGCCCACGGGCTTCACGGGCTTCGCCGGTGGGTCGAGGCGCGAAATGGGTACGCCCGGGGTGCGACCCACGGGTGAAGCCTGTGGGCTTGGATATACAACCGCCTCCCCCCGTGTCTCCGCACGTCCGCTCGCCCTGGCGGTGGGCGTCTGGTATACCGCGTGCGCGTTGAACGCGGTCCGGATATCACCCGCGGTGTGTGCACCACGATGCGAATGCGGTTCTCCAACGTGCGGCTTGAAGCGCTCGGCTACTGGCTGCCCGAGCGGCGCGTCACGAGCGACGAGATTGAGGCACGGCTACGGCCTCTGCCTGT
>SKZP01000296.1 GCA_007127275.1 Planctomycetota bacterium | reverse complement strand
TTGCTTGCTCATCCGCATACGTGGCTTGTCCGACGGCGTAAAAAAGCCTGCCAGGTGCCTCGGGCAACTCGTCGAGCCAGCTCGGACCTCCCTCGTCCTGCTCGTCGGCGTCCTGCTCGTCCGCGTCCTGCGGCTCTTGCTCCTCGTTGTCTGGCCCATCTTTGGTGTGCTGCGGCATGGCCATCGCCGGCATGGGTACTGCAAGCGCAGCCACGACAAGCAAGAACGCATGAATTCCGAAACGCGAGGTCCGCCCTGTCGTCGGGAACATTGCTAGCTCCGTGGGATGTGTCATACTGACCGTTACGGTGGAAACGTGAAGGCTCCGCTACGGCTTCGCCTCCTCAACTCGGAAAAGGTACTGGCAGGATTGCTTCCGAGGTCGAGCGACCACGCTCGACGGCGTTGCGTGCTCGGCTTCTGCGCGGCTCATCATGCTCAGATCTTACTTGCCTTCGCACGTGATGTTTAACGGTCGGAGTTTCCAAACAACGTTCGCGCCTGGAATGCGAAGTACCGTCGTGCGGGGCCGACGCAGAACTCAATGATCCGGGAGCGGTGCTTCAGAACCAGGTCCGTTGCACTTCCTTCGGTGTACTCCTTCAACGGAATGTTGCCCAATCCGTTCAGTCGTTGCTCGAAAAATAGGCCGTGACCATGTCGTTATCCCCCGAGGAACGCCACAAACATTGCACGCTGGCACGCCGCGCCGCCGAGGAGGCCGGTCGGCTACAGCTTTCGTATTACCGTCGCGACGGACTGCTCGTTGAGCACAAAGAGGACGAGTCCCCGGTGACCGCTGCCGACCGTGAGAGCGAGGCGATGCTGCGCGAGCGACTGTTGCAGCATACGCCGGAGTACGGGATGCTCGGTGAGGAATACGGCGCCGAGGGGGACCAGGTGCGCCGCTGGATCCTGGATCCGCTCGACGGGACGCAAAACTTTATCCGTGGTCTCGACGCCTTTGCCGTGTTGATGGCGCTCGAGCTTGTCGGCGTGCTTGAGGTGGGGGTTGTGCATGCGCCGGCGTTGGAAACGACGTGGTGGGCGGTACGCGAAGGCGGCGCCTTCCGCCAGGGGCCGAACGAGGCGGAGCCGGCGCCGTTGAAGACACGTACGCTGTACACGCTCGCCGAGGCCGCACTCGCCTTCGGCAGTGTACACCTCGTGGCGCACGACGAGGCCGGCTGGCAGGGCTTTCGCCGACTCGCGCAGCACGTCGCCTACAGCCGCGGCCTCGGCGACTGGCAAGGCCACATGCTCGTCGCCGAGGGCAAACTAGACGTGATGCTCGACCCCCAGGTCGCCATCCATGATGTCGCGCCCATTGCGCTGATTGTCCGCGAAGCCGGCGGCGCCTTCCAAGCCCTCGACGGTAGCATGCGCCACGACCAGGGCAGTGCCGTTACCGCCGCCAACGAAGCACTAGCCAACGCAGCGCGCCAGCACCTACACGGTGAGTGATTTCCAAACCCGCCCCCCAAGCCGGGGACTGCGTTTCGCATGCCGTTAACTCAATATCTGACGCCAGCGCAGTACCCGGCCCCGCGAGGCGAGGCACGAACCCCGCGGGTTCCCCTCGCAGGCTGGCGCGCTGCTTGCGCCCGGCGCTCACCTCAAGAACGACGCCCTTTTGTGGCATTCCGACGGCGTTGCGGGGCTTGGAGGGGCTCGGGTCGCGCCAGGCGGGGTCGCTGTCACTCTGTCACCCTGGTGCCGCGGCGAGTGAAAGGTTGTCATGCCACGCGGCGCGCCTGGCCACGGTTTTCCGGGGCTTCGTGGTTTCTTCCAGGCTGGTACGCGATTTGCACCCGGCCCGCTGACGTTGTGCGCACCGTCCGCCCCGTGGATTGTGCTGCCTCCTTTCCTCACCGAAACGACCGAACCCTTCCGCGCAACCGGGCGACGGCGCCTCGGATGCGCTGGCTACGTTCCTACGCTCGAGTTCGATTCCAACCCACTGCGGAGTTCTCACCCCATGGCTAAACAGCTCGTATTCGAACAGGACGCACGCGAAAAGCTGCTCGACGGCGTGCGCAAGCTCTCCACCGCCGTAAAGTCCACACTCGGCCCGAAAGGCCGCCCCGCCGTGCTCGACAAAGGCTGGGGTGCCCCGAAAATCACCAAGGACGGAGTGACCGTCGCCGAGGACATTGAGCTTCAGGACAAGTACGAAAACTGCGCCGCGCAAATGCTCAAACAAGCGGCCAGCAAAACGAACGACGTCGCTGGCGACGGTACCACCACGGCAACGCTGCTGGCCGAGTCGATCTTCGTCGAGGGGATGAAGCGCGTCACCGCCGGCGTCGACGCAATGGCGCTCGCGCGTGGCCTGCAGAAGTCCAGCGAGCACGTCGTCGAAAAACTCAAGCAGATGAGCCGCCCCGTCGAACTCGCCGAGGGCCAGGTCAGCAAAGACGTCGAAAAAGTTGCGACGATCGCCGGCAACAACGACCCCGAGGTCGGCCGCATTCTCGCCGAGGCGCTCGCCAAGGTCGGCAAGGACGGTGTGATCCAAGTCGAGGAAAGCCGCGGCACGGACACAGAAGTCGAGGTCGTCGAAGGGATGCAGTTCGACCGCGGCTACCTGAGCCCGCAGTTCGTCACCGACCAGGAACGCATGGAGGCGGTGCTCGAGAATCCGCTGATCCTCGTCTTCGAAGACAAGATCGCGAACGTGCAAAAGCTCGTGCCGCTGCTCGAAAAGGTCGGCGAGGCGAACAAGCCGCTGCTGATCATTGCCGAGAACATCGAGGGGGATGCGCTTGCGACGCTCGTCGTCAACAAGATGCGTGCAATCCTCAATGTCTGCGCGGTCAAGGCGCCCGGTTACGGCGACCGCCGCAAGGCGATGCTCGAGGATATCGCCATCCTCACGCACGCCGAGCCGATCTTCAAGGACCTCGGCATCGACCTCGAAAAGGTCGAGGTCGGCCAACTCGGCACGGCGAAGAAGGTAATCATCGACGCCGACAACACGACCATCCTCGAAGGGGCCGGCGAGTCGAAAGATATCGAGGCGCGCGCCGCGCAGATTCGTCGCCAAGTCGGCGAGACCGACAGCGACTACGACCGCGAAAAGCTGCAGGAGCGGCTCGCGAAGCTCGTCGGCGGCATCGCCGAGATCAAGGTCGGCGCGGCCAGCGAGACGGAAGCGAAGGAACTCAAGGCGCGCATGGAAGACGCCCTGCACGCCACCCGTGCCGCGATCGAGGAAGGGATCCTGCCCGGCGGTGGCACCGCAATGCTGCGGGCCTCGGCCTCGCTGGAAGAGCTGCGCGGCACCCTCGGCGGCGAAGCGGCGCAAGCCATCGACGTGCTCAAGCGCGCCCTCGCCGCGCCGCTGCGGCAGATCGCCGACAACGCCGGCGTGGAAGGGGCCGTCGTCGCCAAGCGCGTGCTCGCAAACGACAACGCCGGCTACGGCTGGGACGCCAACGCGGAAGTTTACTGCGACCTCTTCGAAGCAGGGATCATCGACCCGACGAAGGTGGCCCGCTCCGCGCTGCAAAACGCCATCAGCATTGCCGCGATGATGCTGACCACCGACGCGCTGATCACCGACAAGCCGGAAGAAGACGACGAAGACCACCACGACCACGACTACGACTACTAGGTCCGAATCCACTTGGGTAGCCGCGACGCGACGCGGTGCGCGTCCGAGCGTCGCGGATCCCAATGGCCCCGGTCATGCAACACTGGTTCCGCGCTTCGCAACGCGAAAGCGGCTAACCAAGAAACCAAGATGAGCCTGCTTACTCCGGAAACGATTCTCGCCGACGTGCAAGCCCGCGGCAGCATGGAGCTCAACGCCTACGTGCTCGGCGCCTACAAACGCGGGCTGCGCACGCGGCCGGATCAGGAGGATTACCAGGAGTTTCGGGCCGACGTGCTCGCAATGATTGCCGAGCTCGAACAAACCACCGACCTCGTGCTCGTCCACGACCTGCTGAAGTGGTTGCCCGACGAGTACAACGACAACCGCGACCTACCGGTCCCGGAAAACCCATGACGTGATTCGAATGGGAAGTTTGGCCGCGAGGCCGTGCCGAGCGCGTCACCCGCATCAGGCGAATCAACGCTCGAAAAGCCTCGCCGCGAACGACCTCGACAACGACAGCATCAACCCAATACCCAAAGGAGAAACGACCATGGCTGTGACCCCGCTCGACGACCGCATTCTCGTCAAGCCCGAAGAGGCGGAAGAGAAAACCAAAGGCGGCATCATCTTGCCGGAAGCCGCAAAGGACAAACCAACCCAAGGCGAAGTCGTCGCCGTCGGCCCCGGCAAACTCACCGACGCCGGCGAGCGCACCGCCCCGACGGTCAAAGTCGGCGACAAAGTGATCTACGGCAAGTACGCCGGCAGCGACATCAAGATCGACGGCAAGGAGCACAAGATCCTGCGCGAAAGCGAGATCTTCGCCAAGTTCGTCTAGGTCGCCGCTACGAAGCCCCGAAGGGGCAGCCGCGGGTTGCCCTGGGCGGCGCGGTTGCACGTGTCGCGCAACCTCTCGCATACACGAATTCCCGGGGCTGACGCCCTGGGCTGCCCTCGGCCGCCCCTTTCGGGGCTCCATCGAAACTGCAACCACGATCGCAACCCAAAGATAAGCCATGGCTAGCAAACAACTTCTTTATGATGCGGATGCGCGCAAGAAACTCGTCGATGGGGCGCGCAAGCTCTCGCGGACGGTGAAATCGACGCTGGGCCCCGGCGGGCACTCGGTGCTCTTGCGCAAATCGTTCGGCGGCCCGACGGTCACCAACGACGGCGTGACCGTCTCCAAAGAGATCGAGTTGCCCGACCCGTTCGAGAACATGGGGGCGAAGCTCGTCAACGAGGTCTGCTCGAAGACGAACGACGTCGCCGGCGACGGCACCACCACCGCCTGCGTGCTCGCCGAGGCGATTCTCGAAGAAGGGCTCAAGGTGGTCAGCGCCGGGGTGAACACGATCGAGCTGAAGCGCGGCATCGACAAGGCCGCGAACGCCGCGATCGAGGCGATCCGCAAGAGTTCGAAGGACGTCTCCGATCGCGAACAAATCCAGCAGGTCGGCTACATCGCCTCGAAGTACGACCGCAACATCGCGAAGATCTTCGCCGACGCGATCGAAAAGGTCGGCAACGAGGGCGTGATCATCGTCGAGGAAGGCAAGACCACCGAGACCTACCTCGAGCACGTCCAGGGCTACCAGTTCGACAAAGGCTACTCCTCGCCGTACTTCGTCACCGAAACGGCCAGCATGACCGCCGAGCTGCAAGAGCCCTACATCCTCTTCTACAACAAGAAGATCAACAACCTGCGGGAGCTCTTGCCGATCCTCGAGACCGTGGCACAGCAAAGCAAGCCGCTGTTGATCGTCGCGGAGGACATCGAGGGAGAGGCGCTGACGACGCTCGTGATCAACAAGCTGCAAGGCGTGTTGAAGATTTGCGCGGTGAAGGCCCCCGGCTTCGGCGATCGTCGCAAGGCGATGCTCGAGGATATGGCCACACTCACCGGCGGCACGGCGATCACCGAGGAGCTGGGCATCAAGCTCGAGGACGTCACGCTCGAACACCTCGGCCGCGCCAACAAGATCTCGATCAGCAAGGACGAGACGACGATCATCGAAGGGGCCGGCGACAAACCCACCGTCGATGCCCGCGTCAAGGCGATCCGCACGCAGATCGAGAAGACCACGAGCAACTACGACCGCGAAAAGCTCGAGGAGCGCCTCGCCAAGCTCACCGGTGGCGTGGCCGTGATCCGCGTCGGCGGCAAGACCGAGACGGAGATGAAGGAAACGAAGATGCGCGTCGAGGATGCGCTCAACGCGACGCAAGCCGCAGCGGCGGAAGGCATCGTGCCCGGCGGCGGCACCGCGTTCCTCCGCGCCATTGATGCGGTGCGCAAGGTCGAGTTGCATGGCGACGAAGAATTCGGCCGCCGCATTGTCGTCGCCGCACTGAAAACGCCCGCACGCATCATCGCCGACAACGCCGGCCACGAAGGCCAGGTGATCGTCGAGGACGTGCTCGAAAACAGCACGCCGAGCTACGGCTTCGACGCCATGAGCGGCCAGTTTGGCGACATGTACGAGCGCGGCGTCATCGACCCCACCAAGGTCGTCACCTCCGCACTGGAAAACGCTGCGAGCGTCGTCGGCGTGCTGCTGACGAGCAACGTCCTTGTCACCGAAGTCAAGGACGAAGACGCTGTCCTCGGCGCCGTGCACTAAACCGCTTCGGCAACGTCTTAATCCCGAAGCCACGCATCCCGCGAGGCAACGCCACACCGCGTTGTCTCGCGGTGGTCGTTTCGGCGGTGGTCGTTTCGCGCCACCATTCCCGCGACCGCGGACCCATCGCCGCGACTCTCTCAATGCACGTGGCACAGTTTTGTCTGGCAATGCCAACCGACCTGCTCAGCAGCGCGTCACCATTGATCAACGCCACGCACGCGGCAAGTCTGCGGTTACGCCGCTTCGCATGCTCCTTACGGGGCCTTTTTGTCGAAAATGCATGCAACCCGCCAACTCACTGCGCCTTCGCCTCTTCCTTCATGCCGAGAAACTCGAAGGTATTGCGGTAGTTGATCTTGCGCCGCGTCTCTTCCGAAATCTCGTCGCCCATCTCCTCGATCATTTTGCCGGGGTGGTGCTCACCGAGCGGGAAGGGATAGTCGCTGCCGAGGATGACCTTGTCGGCGCCGAATAGCTTGAGAATGTAGCGGAAGGCGTCGGCATCGTGGGTGATCGAGTCGACCCAGAAGTGGCCGATATACTCGCGCGGCCCCTTGGGGTTGTCGACGGCACAGAGGTCGGGGCGCGTGTCGAAGCCGTGCTGGATGCGGCCCACGGTGAAGGGGAAGGCGCCGCCGCCGTGGCCGAAGCAGACGCGCAACTTCGGTAGCCGCTCGAAGACGCCGCCGAAGATCATCGAGCTGATCGCCAGCGTCACCTCCGCGGGCATGCCGACGAGCCAACTGTGCCAGTACTTCGTCATCCGCTCCCGGGCGAGCATATCCCAGGGATGCACGACGAGCGCCATGTCGAGCGCCTGGCACGCCTCGAAGAACGGGAACAGCGAGGCGTCGTCGAGGTTCGTGCCGTTCACGTGGCTGCCGATCTGCACGCCGCGGAAGCCGAGTTCGCTCTTGCAGCGCTCGAGTTCCTTGATCGCCCGGGCGGTATCGTTGAGCGGCACCGTGCCCAGCGCGAGGAACTTCGTCGGGTGCGCGGCAACGACCTCGGCACAGTGATCGTTGAGCAACACCGCAAGGTCGTGCGTGTGCTGCGGCTCCGCCCAGTAGGCGAACATGATCGGCACGGTACAGATCACCTGCATGTCGACGCCGGTTGCGTCCATATCCTCGAAGCGCGGCTCGACGGCGTAGCAGTTGTCCTTCACCGCCCGGAAGAACTTGCCGTCAACGGTCATGTTGCGCTTGTTCGGCTCCGCACTATCCTCGAGCTGCACCCAGCCGCCATAGCCATAGCGCTCCCGCAGGTTCGGCCAATCCGGCGGCAGAATATGCGTATGAAAGTCGATCTTTTTCATGACTTGATGAACGTTCCTTCCGGGAGGACAGCAAACGAGGCGGGGCATTGTGCGCACGACATCGTAGCGAATCCGCATCACGGACTCGATAGGGCAGCGTCGTTCGCACCCCACGGCAGGACGCGCGCGCTCCACTACGATTCGGGACGTGGCTACGCCTCACACGCAGCGAGTCCCGTGGCGCCGTCGGGTAGGGTGTAACCAGCTTTCGTTGCAGAAACAAGATTTCGACCCAACCACGGACGCACGTCGTGCCTCCGCGCCCGCCCAAGCCGTCCCGCAGGCGGAGTATGCCGGCGACCGCATTCATAGCGCCTACCCACAGCTTGGACAGGCACGGCGGGTTGTACGGGCTGTTGTCTTTTCCGTGCGGGTTTCTATGATGACGCCACGCGTTTCGCACCTACTTTGTTGCTTCGTTGCCATGGCCGCCCCCAGCCCGTGAGGCGTTCTCTTATGTCCATCCTCGTTGACGACCATACCAAGGTTCTCGTTCAAGGGATCACCGGCACGCACGGCTCGTTGCATGCGCGGATGATGCTCGAATACGGTACGAAGGTCGTCGCCGGCGTCACGCCGAACAAAGGCGGCCAAGTCTTCGAGGAAAAGGTCCCCATCTTCAACACCGTCTCGCAAGCGGTGCAGCAGACCGGCGCCGACGCCTCGGCCATCTTCGTGCCGCCGGCACTGGCCGGTGATGCCATTCTCGAAGCGGCCGCCGCCGGCGTGACGCTCGTTTGCTGCATCACCGAGGGGATTCCCGTGTTCGACATGCTCAAGGTCAGCGAGACCTTGCAGCGCGACTTCCCCGAGGTGCGCCTCGTCGGTCCGAACTGCCCCGGGGTGATCACCCCCGAGGCCTGCAAGATCGGCATCATGCCGGGGCACATCCACAAGCGCGGCAACGTCGGCGTCGTCAGCCGCTCCGGCACGCTGACCTACGAGGCCGTCTACCAGCTGACGCAGCGTGGCATTGGCCAAAGCACCTGCGTCGGCATCGGCGGCGACCCCGTAAACGGCACCAACTTCATCGACGTGCTGAAGCTCTTCGCCGACGACGACGAAACCCGTGCGATCGTGATGATCGGCGAGATCGGCGGGGACGCCGAGGAGCAGGCGGCGGAGTGGATTGCCGCGAACATGCCGAAGGAAAAGAAGGTCGCCGCCTTCATCGCCGGGCAAACCGCCCCGCCGGGCAAGCGCATGGGCCACGCCGGCGCCATCATCAGCGGCGGCGAAGGCGGCGCAAAGGAAAAGATCCAGGCGCTGCGCGAGCACGGCATCCAGGTCGCCGAGAGCCCCGCCGACATAGCCGCGGCATTGCTCGAGGTTTGGCAGCCGGCCTAATGCCATCCATC
>SKZP01000108.1 GCA_007127275.1 Planctomycetota bacterium | reverse complement strand
TTCAAGGATTTTTTTGAGCCGTTTGGCGCGACGACTCGAAGCGAGCGCGCTGGCATCGCCGGCCGCCTGACGTCAAGGTCACGTCACGTCACGGCGCGGCATGGTGCGTCGGGGGTTGCGCGAGGCCTGCACCTCGGGGCGAAGGTTGCACGCTTCCTCCTGGAACGCATCCATGACACGAGCCAAGTTGGGATCTTGCCACTCGCTTTGCGTGAGGGCTCACCAATTCGGCATGGTGCCCGTGGCCGGCTCGGCTTGGTATTCCTCAACCCACTCTGCGAACGCGTCGCGTAAGTCGGCGTCGGGCTCGCGGGAAATGAGCAGCTGGAGCAGCTCTTCAAGGTAGTCGTCGCCGGTGCGGTCCAGCCGCTTGAGCAGGGCACGGTAGACCATGCGCCGCTCCATCATTCGCTCGCTCCGTGCGGCCTCGACGTATATCTCGACGGGCAAGGTCCTTGCCTCGGCCAAGGCAAGCAAGGTCCGCACACGCATGGGCGGGGTGAGCGCGTAGTACTGCAAGACAAGTACGTCAATGGCGTCGTCGCAGTTCGCGCGGGCCAGCCCGTCGATCGCCGCGACGACGGCGCGGTCGTAGTTCGAATTCAGTAGCGAGGAAAGAAACTCGCGCGCCACGGGGTCTCCCTGTCGGACGCGACGGCTGGCCTCGCGGGCCTCTCGTTCGAGCAGTATCGCCCGGAAGGTGTGGTAGTTGCTGCCGCGTGGCTCCGCGAGGACGGCTTCGTCGAGCAGCTTGCGCACGTAGGGCTCGCGGTACCACTGCCGGTCGCGCGCCAGCGTGCCGAACGCGATTTCTCGCACCCCCGGCGCGTCGTCACGTAGCGCCCGCTCCGTCAGCGAGCGTACCACTCGCTTCTCGACCCACGGCTCGGCGTCAAGGTCCCGAAACAGGCGCACATGATCAATCAGCGCGAACAGGATTATGGCGCGGTTGTCCGGCGGCACCTCGTCGAAACGGGCCACGAACGTCTGCAACAACTCGGCGCGCTCTTCGTCCTGTAACACCTCCCACAGACTCTCGAAACTGTGCCGCGCCACCTGGGAGTCAACGCCGTGAAGCACCCACTCGAGCAGTTGCTCGCGACGCGCCTCCTCGGTCATGCCGAGGCTCTCCGGCTCGAGATTCATCAGCATGGTGCGCCACCCTTCTTGGAACAACGCAAGGGCGCGACGTCGGTTGACGGGGCGCTCGACCTCGTCAATGCGCTCGCGAATCTTGGTGCGGAACTCTTCGTTGCGCATCTGCCCGTCGCGCACCAGGCGACGCAGCGCCGGCCGGGCGATGTCCTCCCAGTAGCGGTCGTTTACAGCGTCGAAGAGCAGCGCTTCCAGTTCCGGATACAGCCGGTGCTCGTCAATCAGCGGGCGGGCAATGATCATGCGTCGCTTGCTCGGCGGCAAGTGCGGAAACGCCTCGTGCAATATCCGAATGCCCTCGGCGCGCTTGTCGACGAAGTGCTCGAGCGCCCGCCGTACCTCTTCCGAATCCAGGCGGTGCAGTACCTCGAGCATCACCCAGTCGACAAGGTCCGCCGGGTAATACGGGGTCGAGGCGGCCAAGGGAAACGCGGCCCGGAGCAACCGGCGGTACTTCGCGTCGCGCACCTCCTGCGTGATGGTCCAGTTGGTTTCAATGTGCATCTTCGCCGTGGCGAGCACCATGGGATCCCGTAGCACCACCGGCTCGAGCAAGAACTCCCAAGCCTCGTGCACGAGGTTCGGGTCGTCGGAGAGCAGCCGGCGCAGAAAGAACTCGACGACCACCGGGCTGCCGCTTTCGGCTTGCAGCGCGAGTAGGAGATGGCGCCGCCCGACGTGATGCGTCGTCGCCTCCCAGACCGCTTCGAGGTCGCTCCTCGTTCCACACGCGGCGAGAATGCGTGCGTAGGCCCGTCGCTTCGGCTCGGGCACCGACTCCGCGCCCACTTCGCGCAACCTCTCCCGCAGGTGCCGCGCAAGGCTCGGATCCGGATGCGCAATCAAGGACTCGGAAACGGCGCCGATCACTTGCTCGTCGCCGAGACGCACGAGCGGGAGCAAGCGCATGCCGTAATCTCCCGGCCACGCTTGAACGGCTCGCGGTACAAGCGCCGACTGCTCCTGCGGCAGATACGCCTCCGGCTGGCGAAACAGTGCCGCCTCGAGCAAGTCTGCCGGAACTTCCTCAATCTCGCCCGAGCGACGCGTCGCAAGGTGCCGGTAGACCTTCCGCGGCGCTCTGCCCCGGCGGGGCTCAATCTCGGTTGCCGCGTCGAGTAAGCCGTAGCGCACGCGAAAGACACTCACGCCGAGGCGCTCAAAGCCGGAATCATACGGATGAGGCGGCTCGGGCTCGCCGGTCGGCTTTCCCTGGCGAATGGCGGTTTGGACGAAACGGCCCCGGCCGTGCAAATCCCACACGTACCGCGCGTTTCCAATCGGCGTGAACTCAATGCCGGGGTGGCGAATCTCGTGCTCGCCGGCGTCGGCGACGTAGAGTTGCACCTCCGTGCCGAGCTCGAGTTCCACCCGGCCAATCTCGTGTGGCGCAAGCTCGAGCACCGGCCGCCGCTCGTCGTTGCGGTGAATGGCGACGGAAGCCTCGTAGGTATTCACCACTTCAAGAACCGCCGGCTCCCCCTCGGTCGTAGGCTCGCCGCGAGAAGGCGAATCCCCCTCGCCGTTCACCACGACATACTCGGCGGAGTCGTCGTCGCCGGTACAGCCGGTGGTCGCAAACGCCAGCACCGCGGCGACGCTGGCCAGCAACAGCCACCCCCCCTGCGAACCAACCGACTCACTGAAAACACGAAACTCGGGCAAGCGCATAAGAAACCGGCAACAACAAAGAACCGAGCGGAAGGCACCTCATCCAGCATCATACCAGAAGCCCCACGTTCACGCGCCCCGACCTCTTCCAAGACCGCGCATCCGGTCGAACGTACGGCGGACCTCGGCGTCCGCCCGGTGCGCAACAACCAACCGGGAAGCGTCAGCGACCAACCCGTACGCTGCATGCGGGCGGGCCGCCGTATGCCGTCCCAGGGCAAAGCGGTCGAGTGGAAAGGCCCGTATGCACGAATTGCTCGCAGGTGCTTCCTGGTCCGGACAGCTGCTTCACCTAACAGGGTGGGCGCCACCTTTGGGAGGGAGGGGGAGTCGTGGCTGGCCACGGAGCCCGGAACGTCCGTTTTGCCGAGGTGGCCGTTATGCGCCGCTCGCATCAAGCACACCGCCGGGATAACCGATACGGGTGCAGTCACGGTCGCCGTGCGCTGTGCGCCGTCCGCCTTGTAACGCGAGGGGGCGCTCGCCGTCTGTGATTCTGCAAACGTACCGAAAGGATGGTTTCATGCCGTTGTATGCAAGCCGGGTGGTGATGAATTCGAAGCGGTGGCTGTGCGAAGTCGACGACTTGCGACGCATTTTGGGCGTGGCGGCAGTGTCGCTGCTTGTGGCGGGAGCGCTCTCTTGTGCGCAGTTTGCGGGGAGCGAGCGCAGCGCACGCGGGGGCACAACTCCGGCTACTCAAACGTCGGGCCAGAGCGTTTTCTCCTTCGGCTCGGGCACAGGCGGCAACGGCGCGGCGCCAGGGGCATCCGGGGCGCCCGCGGCCTCTACGCCGACAAACTCCCGCGCCGCTCCCTCGCAAGGCTCGCTGTTCGACGCACCGCGTCCAGCGCGCGTATCCTCCGCCGGCAGCAACGGCGGCGCCGCCCCCGCCGCAAGCCACGCTCCAGCGGGCCGCAGCGGTGGAGGCGCTCGCCCCGCAACGGACGGTACGCAGCTCGTTACGCCGCCGCCGCGGCAAAGCCAATCCGGCGCCACGGCCGCGCGCGAAAACGCTGGCGAGTCAAACGCGGGCCGTCGTGCGAGTTTGTTCGACAATCCCCCGCCGGATGCCTTGCGCACCCTGTTCGGCGACGGTGACGGTGACCGCGGTGGGTTGCGTCGTGCCAACCTGCCGCAGGGGGAGACGCCGCTGCTCGAACCGTTTCGCACCCCGCGTCGCGGGGACGTGATCATGATCGACCCCGGCCACGGCGACCACGACCCGGGCGCCATTGCGCACGGCATGGAAGAGAAAGAGATCGCGCTCGACGTGAGCCTTCGCCTGGTGCGGTACCTCGAAGCGGCCGGCTTTCCGGTAGCGCTGACCCGCGACGACGACAGCTACCCGACGCTTACCGAGCGCGTGGAGATGACCGAGGAGAGCGGTGCCATCCTGTTCCTCTCCGTGCATGCCAACGCCGCCGACCGTTCCAGCGCACGCGGTGTGGAGACGTTTTACTGGGGCCGCGGACAGTACGCGTCCGTCTCGAAGCGCCTCGCCGAGGCGGTGCAGACACAGAAGTTGAAGGTCGCCCCGACGTTGGACCGTGGCGCGAAAACCCCGACCCGACGCTTAATGGTGCTCGCCGACGCGAAATGGCCGGCCGCGTTAACCGAGTTGGGATTTATGACGAACGCCGAAGATGCGGCGTATCTGCGCGACAACCAAATGCGCGAGGAACTGGCGCGCGCCCTCTACAACGGAATTGTCGCCTTTTACAACGAGGCGCACCGTTGATTGGGTGCCCGAAGGAGCTGACAGGAAATTTGTTCCGAACGTTGAGCATCAGGAGCGAAGGCTATGCAAGGCAGAGGAAGGTGAGCCGCGCCGGCGTGACGACGAGTCACGTCGAGCCGCGCAACCGACGACAACGAAGCAGCGCCGAGCGCAGGTGCTCAACGTCGGAAGTTTTTTCTGACAGCTCCTAAAATTTCGCGCCAAGCTCACCGACTTCGTCGGTGAATTGTTTTCAACCGTTTGTGATGCCGCCGTAAACACGCTTGCGCCGTGTTCGCTCGTGACGTGTTCCACCCGGAGCTCGGGCGTGGCTAAAAGATTGTGAGCGCGGCTAAACCCCGTCGCGTTTGGGATTCGTAATTTTCCAAGCCCGCGAGCTGCGGCCCGTGGGTCGCTCTGGAAATCCACCCACGGGCCGCAGCCCAGGGGCTTATACGAATCCCATTTGACAAGGGGTGTAGGTCCCGCGTAGCCCGGCGAGTGGCTACCTCGGCTCGCTCGGCCACCATGCGTGGAAGTGATGCAACGGACCGGTGCCGCGGCCCACCGGAACCCGCTCGGCGGCGATCAATGCGCGAGTTACGTAATCCTTCGCTTCGTCGACCGCGGCGCGCAAGGGCAGTCCGCGCGCAAGACCGGCGGCGATGGCCGAGGAAAGGGTGCAGCCGGTGCCATGGGTGTGGCGGGTTTGTACCCGCCGCGCGGCGTAGCGCACCACGTTGTTGCCCGCCTCGGCCTCGTTCGGCGAGGTGGCCGGCGTGACCAGCCAATCCACCGCTTCCTCCCCGTCGAGGTGCCCCCCTTTGAGCAGCACCGCTTTCGGCGAATACGCACCGAGCAACGCCCGCGCGGCGCGCTCCGGCTCGCTCGCCACCTCCTCGGGCGGACAGCCGAGCAGCACTGCCGCTTCCGGTACGTTCGGCGTCACAACCGTGGCCCGCGGCAACAGCGCCTCGCGCATCTGCGCCACCGCATCCTCCGCCAACAGCCGGTCGCCGCTCTTGGCCACCATGACCGGGTCGAGCACAACCGGCACGTCGGACTCGGCGACGCGTTGCGCCAGCGCAGCAATCACGGCCGCCTCGGCGAGCATGCCCACCTTGACGGCACGCACGTCAAAGTCGGTGAACACCGCCTCGAGCTGCTCCAGCAAAAAGGACGCGGGCGGCACATGCACCCCGCGCACGCCCTGCGTATTCTGCGCCGTGAGCGCCGTAACCACCGACGTTCCGTACACGCCCAAGGCGGCAAACGTCTTCAAGTCGGCCTGTATACCGGCGCCACCGCCGCTGTCGGAGCCCGCAACCGTAAGTGCAATGGGAGTCATGCGCTCGTCCGTGCCAAAGCCCGAGGGATTCTCAAGAGCGGATGTACAATCCGGGCCGCTGCCGCACCAGCGTACACGCTCGCTGGCGAGCATTCCGCAAGTGGCAATCTGCGCGTTCAAGCCCACCGGCTGCGGGCTGCGCCCGTGGGTCTCTTTCGGCAGTCGCGACCGACCCACGGGCCGCAGCCCGTGGGCTTTGACGTGCGGATCTCAATCCGCGAACGGTTTGGCCAAGCCGTTCGCTTTTCTTGGAAAGAATTCCCGTGGCCGGCTCGTTGAATATATGTTGCAACAGGCACCTGGGAAGTCGGTACGCTCGACAGTGGGGCAGGCACGGAAAAAAGGAGGATTTGATGATTCGACTACGCAAGGCGGAGGAGCGTGGCTCCGCGGACTTTGGGTGGCTCAAGGCGCGGTACACCTTTTCGTTCGCGCGGTACTACGACCCCGCACATATGGGCTTTCGCAGTTTGCGCGTGATGAACGAGGACCGCGTCGCACCCGGCTCGGGCTTTCCGACGCACCCGCACGACAACATGGAGATCATCACGATTGTGCTCGAAGGAGCCATCCGCCACACCGACAGCATGGGCCACACCGAAGTGCTGCGCCCCGGCGAGGTGCAGGCGATGAGCGCCGGCACGGGCATTGAGCACAGCGAGGTCAACCCCTCGTACGAGGAGCCGTTGCACCTGTATCAAATCTGGCTTGAGCCGAACGTGCGAAACGTCGAGCCGCGCTACCAGCAACAGCCGTTCGACCCGGACGCGCGGCGCAACCGCTGGCAACTACTCGTCTCGCCGAACGGTGAGGAGGGCTCGCTGCGCATTCATCAGGACGCGAAGCTCTACGCGACGATTCTGGACGAAGGAGGCAGCACCGAGTATCCGCTCGCCGCTGGGCGCGCTGCGTGGGTGCAAGTCATCCGCGGGCGTGTCCGCCTTCCCGGCGGCGAGACGCTGGAGACGAGCGACGGCGCCGCGATTGAAGACGAGTCGCTCGTCGCATTGACGGCGGAGCAAGAGTCGGAACTGTTGCTGTTCGACCTGGCTTGATGCGGTGACAGCCACGCAAACGCTCACCTTTCGAACGTAGAAGGTGAGCTGAGTACGCGGCAAACACCACTAAAGCCGCTTGCCGGTTGTGACCCGACAATACCAAGCCCACGGGCTTCGCCCGTGGGTCTACCTTCGCACTATCAAATCCACGGGCTTCGCCCGTGGGTCCACCCGTTTCCGTGGAGTCGACCCACGGGCGAAGCCCGTGGGTTTTCTGCGCGAACGGCGCGTTCAGTACGGCACGCCGGTGCCTTGGAACGCGCGGAGCATCCAGGCGTCCTTTTCGAGGCCGGCGCGGATGTCGTCGAGCAAGGTGACGGTGCCGCGGTCGTGCGCCTCCTCGCCCAGCGTCAGCAGCTTGTGCAGGCTGCGCTCGACGTGCTCCATGTCGCCGAGCACCTTGTCAACCATTGCGGTGGCGTCGAGTTCCTTGTCGGTTTCCTCGAGCCCCGACTTTTCCACCGCCGCGGCGAGCGTGCGCACCGGCTTGCCGCCAATGGTTAGGATGCGCTCGGCAATGGCGTCGCCGTGCTCGGCCCACTTGCGGTACAGCTCCTCGAACTTCTCGTGCAGCGCGAAGAAGTAGGGGCCGTTGACCATCCAGTGGAAGTTGCGCAGTTGCTGGTAGAAAACGGTCGCGTCGGCAAGCAGGCGGTTCAGCGGTTCGATGTGGCTCATGCGGAGTCTCCGTCGGTTGGGTCGTTTTCGTGGCGCACTTGCTTATAACAACTTGCGACGCCCTACCATTCCAGCGCGAGCATTTGGCAGTGCAATCCCGAGCCAATTCCCATCAGCGCGACAGTCTCGCCGGCCGCGAAGAAATTCGCCTCCTCGGCCATCGCCAGCGTGACCGGGGCGGCGGCGCTGCCGACGTTGCCGAGGTGCTCGAAGGTAGCGTATTCCTTCGCAACGTCGAGGCCGAGCCGCTCGAACAGTGCGCGTCGGTGCTGGCGGCCGACCTGGTGGCCGACGACCTTGTCCACCGCCGCCGCCGGCTCGCGCCAGCCGAAGGCCTCACACATCTCCGCCCAGGTGCGCCCGGCAAGGTCGACCCCCGCCTCGAGCAACGCCTCCGAGTCGGTCTGCATCAGCGTCGTCCCCGGTGCGGTGCTGTCCCCCTGGCAAAGCTTGTGATGGCGCGAGTCGGTGCGCACCACGCCGCCGAGTAGCTTGCGCCGATGCGGCTCGCTCGCCAGCGACTCGTGCACCAGCAGCGCGGCGACACCGGCCGAGCCAATGGTCAGCGAGGCGAAGTGCGGCTTGATGCTCTTACGCGTCAGCGTCTCGTCGGCGAGCAGTGCGGCAAGGGTGCTTTCGACCAGTTCGCGGCCATCCTCGCCGCTGACAATCACGCCGGCGGCAATCTGGCCTTGCTCAATCATGTTGCCGACGAGCGTCATCGCATTGAGGAAGCCCAGGCAGGCGTTCGAGACGTCGAAGGAGATGCAGGCCTCGGGCAACTCGAGGCCGTGGTGCACGACACTCGCCGTCGCCGGCTCGACGAAGGCGCGGCACACGGCACTGTACACCAGCGCGCCGACGCGCTTGTGCACCTCCGGCCCGACGCGCTCCAAGAGCGCCCGGCCGGCGCGTATGCCGACGTCGCTCGGCCGCATCCCCGGCTCGGCAAAGCGCCGCTCCCGCACCCCGGTCATTAATTCGAGTCGCCCGGCCGGCAAGCGCAAGCGCTCGTACACCGGCGCAAGCCGTGCCTCAATCTCCCGTCATTCCTGCGAAGGCAGGAATCCAGGGCGATACGTTGTGCGGCGTCGTGCCGTGCGGCGAACCGCTTATCTCAGCAGCAGACCCTGTCCGGTGGGCAGGGTAGCGATCATTCGTCCGCGTGACTCGGCGAAGCTGTTCCACATCCTGTATTGCGCTTCATGGCCTTTGAAGGCGTAGTCGTCGATCAGGACCACCGCTCCGGGGACGAGAGAATCCCACAGCATCTCCATCACGGCCTTCTCCGCCGAGGCGCTGTTGAGAT
>SKZP01000011.1 GCA_007127275.1 Planctomycetota bacterium | reverse complement strand
TTGAGCACCTTGTAGTCAAGGATCTCGGTAGGCCGGTGGATGTGGTAGAGCAACGAGGCAATGCCGGTGAAGCCCTTGTTGCCGACCAGTTGCTCGGTAAAGATCTCTTTCTTCGCTTCACCGCCGGGCTTGTAGAACGCCACGTGGCGTTTCGCGGGGACTTGGCCGCGCTTGACGTAAAAGGGCATGGTTCGTCTCCTTGTTTTGTGCTCATTCGTGGCCGTGCCGACGAGGCCGACAGCGACCTTGTAGGCGCGCTCGTCACTATACCAGCCCGGCAAGCACACGCCAGCGCCCCAACAGACGGCCGTGGCCCGCGATCCTCCGAAGAGAACCGCGGGCCTTGCCCGGCACGGACCCTCGTGGGGCAATACCATGCCTTGCTGCCTGCCTCTGCCTGATTCGTTCGAACGATACCGCTGACGTTTATGATCCGGGATCTAGCCCACGACTTCGCCAGGGGGATTTTTCTTAGACCTGTGCGGTACGTGGTGGGCTTGGCCGGTTTCCCGACTACCGTGCCAGCTCCGGACGCAGCACGCCGTAGGTGAGGTTGGGCGTCAGCGGGTGGAACGGTTTCGACTCATCCGGGTCGCCTGCCGTCGAGACATAAAGGGTGTGCGAGTCCGGGAAGAAGATCACCGAGGCGGACAGGTTGCGCTCAATGCTTGCCTCGCGCATGGCGTCGATCACCGAGCTCGGGCGCCAGTAGAAGTCGCGCAGGTTCTCGCGCGCCTCTTGGAGCTTTTCCACCCGGCGCAGGCTCGCCACCGTCGGCGGCGCCTGCTGGCACTCCATGTCCTCGTCGTCGAAGTGGTTCGAGCAGAAGAACACGTGCTTGCCGAAGGTTTTGCCACGGGCGTTCTTGCGCACGACGATCCGCTCGACGCTGCATTCGAGCTGCCAGATTCGCTCTTGGTTGTCGGCAATGGTCAGGTTGTGCGAGGTGGAGATGTCGCTGTGTAGCACCTTCTCCGCGGCAACCTCGACGGTGTCGGTGCGGGCGAGCACCCGCCGGCAGAGGATGCTGAACGGCGTGCTCGGATTGAGCCCCAGTGGCCCCGGCACCGCCGCCGCGAACAGGCTTACCCCATCAAGGTTCATCCCCGAGTAGCAGCCGATCATTCCGGGATAGCTGACGGTGATGAACGGCTTGCCGACCTCGGGGGGATAGACGAAAACGATCGATTGCGGGCGGCTGTGCACGCCGACGGTTTCCGTCTCGAAGGTGCCGCCCAAGACGGGCGCGTCGGTATACATGGCCATGTTGGAGACGCCCATCACCGCCCCTTGCAGCGGAATGGAGTGGCCTTCCCGACCGGCGAGTACCGCGGCGGTATCCAGGAAGGTGTTGAGCAGAAGGATGTCCTCGACGCTGCGCTCGGAGCCCTCGGCGATGCCGCGGATTTCTTCGCGCTCGTCGTCGGTGAGGTGCTCCTCCAGCAACTCCGCGCCGACGTCGAAAAGTTCGCGGCCGCCGCGCGACTCCGCATACGGTAGCACGTAGCCGTCGAGCACCTCCGAGATCAGCGTGGCGAGCATCGAGCCGTGCTGGCGGCCAATCTCGCGCGGCGAACCCATCAGGTGCACGGTGGGGATGGCGTCGTTGACGAGGCCGACGCTTGCGTAGTCGACGCTGGCCTCTTCCTGGTAGCCGCTGTTGCCGGCAGGCAGGTGACGCTCGGACATGCCGACGGGGTCTCCGTCGCGGCTGCCGCAGGCGACGAGCAGCGGCGCAACTGCGAAGGCGACGAGCAACGTGACGCCGAGGCGCAACAGATGCCGCTGTGTTGGTTTGGACGGATTCGGGTTCGGTGCCATGGTTCGGCCTCCCTCGGTCGATGGAACAGGTTGAGTCGTCAGGCGGTATGTCTTGCGGCCGCGCGACCCGTGCTCCAACACGATCGAGTGGGTCCGTAACCGGGCGCGCAACCGACCGGCGGCGAACGTTGCGACGGTGCCGCCGCCGAGTCCACCGGCCTCCTGGCTGTGCATATCGACCGAGCTTGCCGCGCAGATTAGTCACATCCCCGAAAAAACGAAGGCCGCCCACGGCAACGGACTCGAAAGGCAAAGGTGCGATCCCCCGTCACCCTATTATGCCGGGCTCGTATCGTGAGGGCGCATGGTCCGCAGGTTCCACCACCACTCGGCTTGCTGGCTCTGCTCCATCGCCTGGATCAGCCGCATGCAACTCTCGCAGCGGCCGCACATTTTCGCGTCGCCGCCGTAGCAGTCCCAAATCGACTCCAGCGGCGCGCCGATTTCGTGGCCGTGCCCCACAATCTCCGCTTTGCTCATCGCACCGGTGTAGCTGACCACTTGCGGCGCGGTGAGCGTCGAGTTTTGCAACGCCTCGTTTGCCGCTTGGAAAAACGACGCGGTGTGATCCGGGCTTGTGACGCCGCGCGTGTTGTTCAGTCCCATGACGATGTAGTCGCAGTCCTCCGCCTCGGCGAAGCAGGCGCCGATGTTGACGAACAAACCGAGGCGGTTGGGCACCCACACCATGCGCGCATACTCGGATACATCGTTGCCGTTTTCCGGCACGTCGAGCGCCTCGAAGCCAGGCACTTGTGGAATGCGCTTTTTCGAGTCGACCATTGCGCTCGCCGTGATGGTCTCCAGCCAGGAAAGCGAGATGGTGCGCAGCTTGACGTTGCCAAACTTTGCAACAATGTTGCGCGCCGCACGCAACTCGCGCTGCGCGGCCTTGTGGCCGAAGTCGAAGTACAAGACGGTGTGGACCTCCGTCTCCGCCACCGCTCGTGAAAGGTTGACCGTCGAGTCGAGCCCACCGGAAAGAAGGACGATAGATCGAGCCATGGGTGTGCGGGGCAAGGGCCGGTTGCTGCAAGGGGTCGCACGTCGCTAGCGACGAACGTGCCATCTTGCAGCCAATTCCTCCAACACTTTGTTGGCCCGTTCTCGTTGCACGACCGCCCGGGGGAGTTTCGGTGCGGTGCCGGCCGACGGCCACCAAGAGGGGTGACCGGAAACCCTTTGCAGTTCGGATTCGTGATTCTAGCAAGCCCACGGCGCGGCCCGTGGGTGGCTTTCCCGTGCAACCCTCGGGCCACGGCCCGTGGACTTATTGGGCATCCCATTCGGCAAGGGGTTTAGCCGCCGGTGCTCATGCCGACGCCCTCGGTGGTCGTGCCGGGATACTGGCCGGAGCGAGCGACAAAGAACTCGCGGTGCTTGCGCAGCGCGCGCAACAGCTCTGCCGGCGTCTGGAAGCGCTTCTTCGGATCCTTGCTGAGCATCTTGAGGATCATGAAGTTCGCCGTGTCGGTGAGCAGCGGATTGCGCGACTGCGGCTCCGGCGGGTCCTCATGGACCTGTTTGAACAGGATTGCGTAGGTGTCGTCACCGTCGAACGGCAACTCGCCGGTGGCGAGGTAGTAGAACAACACGCCGAGCGCATAGAGGTCGGAGCGGATATCCACCGTCGCCGAGCCGCGGGCTTGTTCGGGGCTCATGTACGCGGCGGTGCCGAAGAAGAGATTCTGCTCGGTGAGCCGCTCGTCGGTGGGGCGCTTGGTCAGCCCGAAGTCGACGAGCTTGCAGGTGCCGTCCGCCTCGACGAGGACGTTGCCCGGCTTGATATCCCGGTGAACAATCCCTTGCTTGTGCAGCGCATTGAGCGCCTCGGCAACCTGGATGATGATGTCGACGATGCGCACCTCGGAAAGAAGATCCTGCGTGCGCATGATCTCCTCGAGGCTCGGGCCGTCGACGAACTCCATCGCGATGTAGTAGGTGTTGCGTACCTGGCCGAGCTCGTAGAAGCGCGCAATGTTCTTGTGGTCCACCTCCTTGAGGTAGTTCGCCTCGCGAACGAAGCGCTTCAAAAACGCCTGGTCGCGGGCATACACCGGCGAGAGTACCTTGAGCGCGACGACTTCGTCGGTGGCCGTGTCCTGGGCGCGGTAGACGACCCCCATGCCCCCTTCGCCGATTTTCTTCTCGATGCGGTAGCCGGCGAAGACGCGGCCGACGATGTCGGAGGTGGTCCAGTTTTCGTCGTCGAAGACGCTCGGTAGCCGTCGTGACTTCGAACTGTCGCGCATCTCTCGCGCGCGCCGCAGCAGAATCTTCACCTTCGCTTTGAGTTCTCCCTCGCCAAAGGGTTTGACGAGGTAGTCGGTGGCGCCGGCGCCGAAGCACTGCAGGATCACGTCTTCGTCGCCGGTTGCCGAAAGCACGATGATCGGCAGCTCGTCGTTCGTGTAATGCTCGCGCAGCTGCTTGATGACCTCGAGTCCGGAGCCGCCAGGCATGGAAAGGTCGGTGATCACGAGCTCGGGGGGCTGCTCGAGAATCTTCTGCAGCCCTTCTCCGGGATCTTGATAGACGCTCAGACTGTGCTCGTCGTCGTGCAGCGCGTGCTGCAGCAACGCAAGCATCCCGGTGTCATCGTCGAGTGCGACGATTCGTGCTCTCGCACGGTTTGCCATCATGCTTGCTCGGTCGAGGTGCTCGTTTCACGTGCGACGCACGCGCCAGTGTCCGCTCCCTCCCGCTTTCCTCGAAAACCTTGCCTGTATTGAACGAAACAGGGTCGGCTCCGGCAAGAGGGGAGTGTGAGCAGCGTACCGTCGATTCTTGTCGCAGAGGCAATGTTCGGGCGGAACCACATACGGGGGCGGGCCTCCGTGCTCGGCCGAGCCGTCCCGTCACCGGCGTACGGCGACGCGCATTCGTGCCCCATATGTACGGCATACGCAGTGTTTTGTGGCCCCGCGAAGGCCGGCTGCAGCCGTTGAGGGCACGTACGGTTGAAGTCTGCCAGAGCGTCGCTTCCGAATTCGGGCTCCTGTGCTCGACGAAACGGCCTTGTCGTCCGTTCGCTGCTCGACGTCGCTGGCCACGCCTGCGCGGCTCACCGTCCTTCGCTTGCACAGACTTTGCTCGTGACGCTCGTCGTTCGAAAGGAAGCCTCTGGCAGCTACTGCGGAGGCCATTTCGGACTCACGAATCCTCGTCCAACCACAAACCCGTAGGACGGCTCTGCGACGGGCATTGCCCGCGTGCCCCCTACAAACCTCCACGCGCTTGTTGACCCCACCCCCCTGCTTGGGTAGCTTGCCTCGTGCTGACGGTGGGGCTTGCCGTTTTTCGCGCGGACGCAAGACGAGTCGAACCTCACCCGGGTGGCGGTTGAACGCACGTGGTTGGTTGGCGGTGCGCGGCGAACGTGTCGCCGACGCGTGCGTTCATGCGTTCGTACCGAGGTGCGCAACACGGCTAGCCTGCCGGTGTCGTGACCCGCGTTTGTTGTGGGAGGCGAATCATGCCGAGCATCATTTTGTGGGACGACAGCTTTTCGCAGAGCTTCGAGCTCGAGCTCCAGGAGCAGGAGCACCGTGTGCGCGTCGCCTTCCGTTTTTGGCTCGTTGAGTCTCCGGAGGCGGTGCGAACGAAAAGCGGGAAGCGCTCCTCGCCGCGGGGCCGCGCTGTCGCCGTGGACAGCGGTGCCAACGACGGGTTGCGCTGCCTAATCGCCGGGGAATCCAGCGTTCGCCTCGACGAACTTGCACGTGGCGCGGACCGACTTGCCGCGGTGGCGACGTTCCTCGGGACGCATGGCGACCTGGAGCCCTTGGGGCGCGAGTTCCGTTTGCGGGTGCAGCGCAACGTGTTTGTGCCGCAGGTGCGTGTCGAGTTCACCGTCGACGGCAACGCCTATCTCCCTCATGGGCCGGTGGTGCCCGGCCACAGTGAGCTGACCCTGCGCTTCTGGGTCTCTGACGACGAATTGTTGGCGTTTGCCGAAGCGCTCGACGACGAGGCGGTCGCTCTCGGTGCGAGCAGTCGCTGGGCGGCACGTCAGCCCGCGGCGGGCGTCACACCGGCGCAGCCGACGGGGACGGCCAAGAAGGAGTCGCCAACGAAGCCGAAGTGGGGCGTGGCCTTGTCGGAGAGCCCGGAGCCCTCGGAGGAGGAAGAAGCGGTCGAGCGTGCCTTCTTCTGGGAAGAATACGAGGAGTCGTTGAGCAACGTCGAGAAGCGCCGACGTGAAGAAGAGGAATGGGAACGGCTCAACGAAGAATGGGTGCGCAGCCACATGCGCGAGCGCCAACGGCGCGCCGGGGCCGCGGCCGCTGATGAGGAGGAGAAGGGAGCGGCCGGCGGCGAGGCGGAGGAGGCGACGGAGGCGGACGGCAACGAGACGCAGGCCGAGCCGTTCGTGGAGTTGCCGGTGCTGGACGAGGCGGGGGGCTTGCCGCAACGGGAACCGGAGAGGCCGAGCCCGTCGGAGGAGGCGGAGGCGCTCGCGGCCATTCGGGAAGCGAAAGAAGGCGGCGCCGCGTGGCTCGAACTGGAGGAGTCGCCGACGCGCGACGTCGAGCGTGCTGAGCCGCACGTGGATACTCGTACGGGTCTCGTCTGGCCGGCGGCCATTGACGCAAAAGCGTTGGACATCCCCGGGGAGACCGCGGCGGAAGCTGCGGACGCAAGCGGCGCACCGCAACCGGCCGAAGCGGAGGACGCGCAGTCGGAGTCGCCCGAGCACGAGCACGAGCGACAAGGCGCACAACCGCAAGAACAACCGCAAGATCAAGGCCCCTCGTCCAACGAGCAGACGTCCGACGCTGGCGGCACCGGGGAGGCCGGCTCAAGCACCGCAGTGGAAAATCCGCAGCAACTGCGTACCGACGTTCCCCACCTCGACGCACCGTCGCCAGCACCGTCCGCCGAAGCTGAGACAGCCGCCACCTCCTCGGAGGCGTCCGAGAAACACGACGCGCCGACGTCGAATGAAACCTTTCTACAATGAGGCTTCGCCGTGGACGGATCCAGTGATCGTAGGTTCCCCACGCCGACCGACTGCGTCGGGCGCCCGTTCGTCCGCAGGGAAGGGAGCAAACTCAGCAAGCGACCTCGGTCCCCGCGGTGCGTTTCGCATGTCGGGTTGCGCGTGCTGGTTCGCGTGCCGCCGCCGTAAAACGCGTGCTCTCCGCGGAGGCCATCCGGGAGCCCAACGACATGGGTGGGCTCGGGGGGGTGCGAACGCGTTGTAGTCCTTTATTCGCCGTCTCTGGGCTTTGAGGGGATTCATGCCCGACGACAATGCTGCCGCGCCCTTTCTTTCGCCGCCGCCCGAGGTCGCTCTCACCGGATACTTCGTCCGCCCGTATGACAATGCCGTCGCCACGGCGCGCACGTGCTACTCAGCCAAGGGGATTGTCACGCCGGAGCAGGTCGCCGGCGAACACTTGAGCGAGCCTGAGAAGCGTGAACGCGCGAGACAACGCCGCGACCACCTCGCGCGCAGCATCTACGAGGCGGGCCACCACACGACGCTACAGCACGCGCACTTTCAATTCGCGCTGACCAACGTTTCCCGCCAGTTCATCTGGAGCTTTCTGCACGCGCATCCGTTTTACAACTCCGAGCAGGTCAGTCAGCGCTACGTACCGGTACAACGGGAGCATGTGCTCGTGCCGTGCCTCAAGGGAGAGGCGCTGGCGATATACGAGCGCTGCGTGGCCCAACAGATGGGCGCATACCGAGAGCTTTGCGAACGGCTCGAGCCGCTGGCGCGCAAGCACTACCTCGCACGCTTCCCCGGCCGCGCCAAGGAGCGCCACGCCAAGCAAACTGCGAAGGACGTCGAGAAGCGCTGCATGGAGGTGGCGCGCTACGTGCTTCCCGTGGCGACGTTCGCCTACCTGTACCACACCGTTAGCGGCCTGACGTTGCTGCGCTACCACCGCCTGTGCCGCGTGCTGGACGTGCCGCGGGAGACGGCCTACGTCGTCGAACGGATGATGCGGGCGGTGCTGGACCTCGACCCGGACTACGCGAATCTCGTCGAGGATCCGCTGCCGCTCGAGGCCACTCCGGAGTATGCGGCGCTGCAAGAGCTCAGCGAGCGGCAGCAAACGACGCCTGAGTCACGCAAGGCGTTTGTCGAGCGCTTCGACGCGCAACTCGGCCGTCATGTCTCGAAGCTCGTTGCCGCCACGCCGGAGGCGGAGACACTGCTTGCCGAGTCGGTGCGTGAAGTGCTCGGCGTGCTACCCGCGGCCATGTCCGACGACGAGGCCGTTGCCGCGGTGTTGGACCCGCAGGGCAACCGCTTGCTCGGCGAGTCGCTCAATCTCTCGCTGCACAACAAGCTCATGCGCGCCGGGCTGCACGTCAACTACACCTTCCGCAAGAAACTCTCTCACACCGCGGACAGCCAAGACCAGCGCCACCGCATGACGCCCGGCTCGCGCCCCGTCCTGATGGCCCACGTATTCGACGAGCCGGACACGGTGGAGCCGGCGATGATTCTCGAAGCGGAGGCCGAAGGGGGCGCACTTGCCGAGCTCGGCAGGGTCTACCGCGACTCTCTGGCGCGCACCTACGAGGCCGTGGCGGCGTTGCGCAAACACGGCGTGAGCGAGGAGCAAGCCAGTTACTTGCTGCCGAATGCGCAGGCCATTCGCTTTACCGAAACCGGCGACGTCCTCGCCATGCGCCACAAACTTCAAATGCGGCTCTGCTTCAATGCGCAGGAAGAAATTTTCCGCGCTAGCCTCGACGAAGCGAAACAAGTTGCGGCGACGCATCCGCGGATTGGACGCTACCTGCTGCCGCCGTGCACGCTGCGCAGCCAAGCGGGTGTCCGCCCCGTATGCCCCGAGGGCAACCGCTTCTGTGGCATCAAGGTCTGGCGCCACGAAACGGATGAATACGAGGCCCTACGCGGTACGCTGTGACCCGTAGCGCCAACCGCGTGAGAGTAAGACGGGCGGCGCAAACGAGGCCGTACTGTCGTGAGCAGCGGAGCCAACGACCGCGGCGTAGGGCCGAACGCAGCAGCCTCACCGACGGATTCAATCTTGACGGCCTACGAGGTGGCTTCGCACGGGTCGGCGCCGAGCAGCAGGCACAAGGCGGCGTTGGCCTGCTTGCCGGCAGCAACGGCGACACGCGGCGCCATCAGGCCGCGGCCCACTTGCGCGGCGTTCGTTTGGTCGCCGACAAGGATCACATTCTCGCGGATGCGGCGAGTTCGTATCTCGTCGGCGGGCGTGTAGCCGGCCAGGCCGGAGACCATCACCCACGGGACCTCGCGCATCACGGTGCGAGCGGCGGCGAAAGCCTCGGCCTTGCATACCGGGTTGTCGTAGCATTCGCAGGCGACCGCGACCCCTTCGAGCGCCGGCCCGTAGT
>SKZP01000605.1 GCA_007127275.1 Planctomycetota bacterium | reverse complement strand
TGACGATTGTGGATACGGTGACCTCTCTCGGTGGCAGCCCCCTCAAAGTAGATGAGTGGGGTATCGATGCAGTTTACTCAGGGAGTCAGAAGTGTCTCTCTTGCACGCCCGGGTTATCGCCCGTGAGCTTTAATGAGCGCGCCGCAGAACGGATCCGGACCCGGAAAGTTAAGGTGCAAAGCTGGTTTTTGGATCTGAACTTGGTGATGGGGTATTGGGGGGGAGGGGGCAAACGTGCGGCCGCAACACGGAGCGCAGCCGCAGTGGAGCGCAGTTCGCGCGTTGACACGTCAGCGCGGTGCCATCACCCTGCAGCGCCGACACCCAATGAGACGTGCGCCAGTCGGACTCTCGTCCTGGGCAACCCTCGGCCGTCCCTTCCGGGCTACAAGGTCGCGCGTACCTCCACGGCTCACCGAGTTTTTCCTCAGACTCGGGAACGTATGCCACGTACGGCTGTCTCCCTCTCGCGTCGTGCGCGAAAAGAGGTATAAGAAAACCTGCACCGAGGAGCTGGCAGGGACTTGATTCCGTAGGTCGAGCGTCACGAGCAGGGCTGTGCAAAGCAAAAGACGTTGCGCAGCGCGGACGTGGCCACAACCACGCCGGCAGCGGAGGCGACGACAACGCAGTACCGTCGAGCGTGGCAGCTCACATGGAGCGGGCCCTTTGTGGGGCCCCGAACCCGAAACGAACGTCGAACGAAACAAGCGACACCGAGACTTATGCGAGCGTCCACCGTCATTCGCCTAGCCCTGTTTACCCTGGCGATCATGGTGGGGCTTGCGATTTTGTTCAATCTGTTGCTTGCAAGCGCCGTCGAACGGGCGCGGCGTCCGCCGGTGGTCGCCGCGGCGGCTGTGGAGGACCGCGTCTACCTGGCGCATGCCTCTTCGTTGCAGCGCCGTCCCGGCGGAGATGCGAACTACGACCTCACGGCCATTCCGAGTGCGAAAGCTTTCGAGGCCCTGCGCCTCGCCGCCGAAGGAGAGGAAAACGAGGAGGAGGACGGAGATTCGCCGGATCCGCGAGAGGCATGGATCGAGGCGGCAACGCTGCCTGGCAACCTGCGCGGCATGACCGAGGCCGACGGCCGCTTGCTCAAGGCGTTCGACGGCTCGCTGCTGCTTTTGCCACCGCCGACGGAGGCGGACGAGTTGTTGCCGGCGAATCCTCGCCTGCGCGAGCGGATACGCACGCATCTCGCGACGCGCGACATGCCGCGAGAGGAGTTCGCACGACTCGTCGGTACGACGCTGAGCGACGTGGATGTGTTGCCGCAAGCTCCGCAACAAGCCGCGCACGAATCCGAGGCGGACGAGGCGCCGGAGACGAATGCCAAGGAGGCGGACGACGCGACGACAGACTCCCCGCAGACCGCACCTCGTGCTGGCGACGCGACGACGCCGGTGCTGCTTACGTATGCGGGGCGTGACCGCGTCGTGCGGCTCGCTTTCACCGAGGCGGCCGAGCCGGCCGAGCCGCTGGGGCCGCCGGCGTTCTTCGCCTACGACCCGGAAACGGACCGCTTGAGCGTCAGCGCCGTCGAGCCGGACCCGCCCGGCAAGGAATCCGCAGCCGCCGCGAACGCACCGACGCAATCCCGCGCCGGCGGTGCGAACAACAGCGCCGGTGGCAGCGGCATGGCCCGCGACGTTACCGCCGACGACCTTGAGGAGCGCGCGGACGAGGCGGACGCTCCACGGGTGCGCGTATACGCCGCCGACTCGCTGCAGCGCTACGACGCAGACGCGCCGGAGCAACGCGCCGACGTGCTCGTCTGGCTCGCGACGCGCAAGTCGAGCGACGGTGGTGGCGGCCTCTTCGGCTCCGGGGGTTCCGAGGAGTGGACGCCACGGCTCGTTTGGCTCGCGCTGCGTGACGGCGAGTGGCGCGAGCCGCTCGAGATCGGTACGCGAGTGGACTACTTTCGCTCTGTGTCCGAACCGGATACGTCGTTTGTCCACGTGCTCTACCACTACGAAACCGGCGAGGGAGACCGCGAGTGGCGCTACCAGCGACTCGACCTCGAGGCTACGCGCATTCGCGCCCCGGCGGCCAAGCTCGCCTGGCCCGGGGACTCGCCGCGCCAGACCGACCCGTTCGCCGCCGCCTGGGTGGACGGGCGGGTGCACCTCTTCATGCTCAACCCCAGTGGCGGCGGCGTCACCCACGCGGCGACGCAACCGCTCGCCGAGCTCGACAGTCCGCCGCGAGAAGTTCGCATTGCGCATACTGCCGCCGTTCCGGCCTTTGCGGTGACCTCCCCGGCGGACCTCGACCTGGGCTGGTGGATCATTGGAACGACGCTGCTCGGGATGTTGCTTGTGCTGTTCGTGATGTTTCTGCATGTGCGCAACCAGCAGGCGCAGGCCGCCGCCCCCGACATCACCCGCTTCGGCCAGGGCAGCGAAAAACAAGGGGACTCGAAAGGCGCGGCGCAGGGCTCTTCGCCAGCGGTGCCGGACGACACTTCCGGTGACGACGCAAGTGTGGGCACCGAGGCGAGCAAGAAGGAGCCGGAAACGAAGCGTGCCAAGCCGGAATCGCATGAGCCGCAGCAAGGCCCGCCGCTCGACCCGTTCGACGTCGGCGCCATCCTCGAGCGTTTCGGCTACCACCCGGCGGGTCCGTTCGTTCGCTTCTTCGCCCTTGTGGCGGACTTCCTGATTCTCGTGGTGCCGCTGTACTTGATTGCCGGTTTCGCGGGATTGAACATTGAGGATCTCGGCTGGCCGACGGAGCCGGATTTCTGGCGCCTTTACTTCCTCTTCTGGGGGATGCAGTTCGCCTACTTCTTCTTGCTGGAGTACTACTGGGGCACCACGCCGGGCAAGAAGCTCTTCGGCCTGCGGCTGCGCAACCCCGAGCGCACGGCCAAGCGGCTCGAATGGCCGGCGCTGATGTGGCGCAACCTCATGCGTGGCATTGATTATCCGCTCTTTGTCGTGATGTTCTTTTCGGATAGGTGGCAGCGCCTCGGGGACCGGCTAGGCGGTACCGTCGTCGTACGCGACTCCGACCAAGAAGAGCCGGGCAACGAAAAAGAGTAGCCGCGCAAGCGCACGAACGGCGACGTTGGGCTCCCTTGCCGCGAAACGGTGAACGCGCCGCGAAGTGAATTTGCGGCTTTCGCGTGGCCGGCGGTGCGGTACACTGCGTCGCGCTGCTCGGAGCGTAGGTGTTGCTGTGCGGGGCCGTGGCATGTCGCCGGAGTCGCAACGAGACAAACCCGAGACACGGGTGCATACGGGATTGCCCGCGAAGGCCCGTCGCATGGTCGAGTTGACCACGCTCGCCGCCTCGCACGGGCTTGGGCACCTCCTTGCCGTGGTCGGCCTCTCGCGGCGCAAATCCGACGACGGTGTGACCCCGCTTTCGACGCCGGAGCGGTTGCGCAATTTCTTCACCGACGCGGGCACCACGTTCATCAAGTTCGGCCAGCGCCTTTCCACGCGTGCCGACCTGTTGCCCGCCGACTACGTCGAAGCCTTCTCGACGCTGCAGGAACACGTGCCGCCGGCGCCGACCGCGGAGCTCTTGGAGGTGGTCGAGACCGAGATCGGTGCGCCGATCGACGAGATGTTTTCCGAGATTTCCGAGGAGCCGGTCGCTTCGGCCTCGATCGGCTGCGTCTTTCGCGCACGACTCAGGGGCACTGGCAAGCAGGTGGCGCTTAAGGTGCGCCGGCCGGGGATTCGTTCGCAGGTGGCCATTGACCTCGCCATTTTGCAGGACGTGGCGCGGCGCGTGGAGCGCTACGTGCCGTCGTTGCGCCGCTACTACCCGGTCCAGATGGTCCGCGAGTTCAGTGACAGTTTGCTCGCCGAGCTCGACTTCGCGCTCGAGGCGCGCAAGACCTTGCGACTGAGCGACGCGGTCGAGTCGCATCCGCGGGTGCACGTGCCGGAGGTGATGATGGAGCTGTGCACGCACAAGCTGCTCGTCACGGAATGGATCGAGGGGATTGAGCCGAGCGACTACGAGGAACTTGAGCGCCAAGGCGTGGAGCGCAGCGCACTCGCGCACAACCTCGCGATGAGTGTGTTGCGCCAAGCCGTCGAGGACGGCAGCTTCCACGCCGACCCGCATCCGGGCAACCTGCGCATCACCGGCGACGGCGAGGTGTACTTCCTCGACATTGGCAACGTCTGCTACATCGGCAAGCAATCTCGCGACCAACTCAGCCGGTTGCTGATCGCGATGTTCCTCGAACGGGCGGATCAGGTGGTAACGGTGTTGATCAACGCCGGCGTCGTCGGTCCGCAGGTGAACATTCACCTCTTGCAGCACGACATTGACCGTTCGCTCGCCGAGCACGTCAGCCACCGTGCGAAGCCGAACTTCGGCGAGTTGATCCACGACTTCTTTCTTACGGTGCATACGTACGAGCTCGGCTACCTGCCGCCGGAGTGGGTTACGCTGCTGCTCTCGCTGGGGATGGCGGAGTCGACGTGCCGCAAACTCGACCCGGAGTTCAGTCTCGCGGATATTGGGCGGGAGCTTGCACAGCGCGACCTCCTCGACGTGCAGTTGTTGCGCCACCCGGCGAAGTGGCTGCGCGAACGCATCTTGCAGGCGCAGGGGCTTTCGGATCTCGTGCGCAGCGTGCCCAACCGCCTCGAACGGATCTTGACGCAGGTGGAATCCGGCGGCCTGCGGCTGCGCTTGCAGCACGACGAGACGGAGCGCAACATCACGCCGTTCCAATACATGGTCAACCGCTTGGCGCTTGCCATCCTGCTCGGTGCGGGGGTTCTCTCCGGGGCACTGATGTTGCTTTCGCAGCAGCCATCGGTGGAGCGCTTGGGCGTGATTCTGCTGATTCTGTCTGGCGTCGGCGTGGCAGTACTCTTGCTGGCCATCTTTCGCAGTGGCGGCCCCTGACGCACGTGCTCGGTGCGTTGCGGGAACACCACGGGAACGAATTCGGCCACGACGGCACGGACGCTGATGAGCTACGACGCATACAACGTGCTGCAATACGGACTGCACGCCGGGTGCCTGCGCGTCGTGGACCCGCTCGAGTTGTTGCACCCGCAGCAGCCGCCGGAGGACGAGGAGTGGCCGGCGCCGCAGGTGGTGTATCCACGCCGGCACAACGGCCACAACCGCCGGGAGGCGCGAAACGAGGCGTTGCGTGTAGCTGGCCAGCCCACGTCGGAGTTGCTCGCACGGCTTGCGCCGTTGCAGGCGTGGCTGTGCGCGTTGACGGCGGCGGAGATGGTGCTGCCTGCGTGGTTTGGCTACGCCGCCGTCCGCCGCCTCAAGGCCTCGCAACGTTTGGCGCCGCACGTCGCCCTGCGCAACGCCCGCCGCTGGCTTGCCGGGCAGTACCGGCTCACGGACTTGCTCGACTGCGCCGAAGCGATCGGCTTCACCATCCGCGAGGTCTCGGCCGGGAACCGTGGCCGCGGGGGGTGGCATCCGGCCCACGCCGTCGGCGACGCGTATCTACACGGCGAGCCGCCGAGGCGCGCCCCGGTGCAGGCGGCCCGCTCGGCCCTAGGTGCCGTGGCCGCGGCGACCTACCTACGCGGGGCGAAGGAGCGGGACTCGAAGACCCGTCACTGGCTGCACCAACACCACGACTCCGGCGACGGGCTCGTGCACCTCGCGACAGAAGCCGTGCTCTACGCGGCACAGGTTACGCCGGTCTCCCCGGCGGTCGTGTCTTTGCGAAGTAGCGCCGAAGAGGAAGTGGCCCGCCACCCAAACGCCAACGCATTTCTCGCGTACTGGTGGCGGCGCTGCCGGTGCCGCCTCGCCTTTGCCGACGCGCCGGGCGCAACGATCGAGTTCGTTCGCTAAACATCCCTACCGCTATGCCGAGCAGGTACGACGGCCACCTTTCCACAAGCTGTGGAAACTTAAGGCACGGATGTCAGCTACATCGGACCATTTTGGCACTTGCCGGATATCTCCGCGGCGCCTTCTCCAAAAGTCGCCCAAAATCGCCGCCGGAGTGTGCCCCGTTCGCTTGCAATGTGCACTGCGCTCGGGTATCACATATCCGAATATCCACATCGGGTTCACGCAGACACTCGGCACTGGGGGCGCCAGCCTACGACTTCCGGTGACGCTCGCTCGAGCGTAGGTCCTGGAAGTTGGACGCACTTGATGGCACCTCCGAAGGCGAGTTGCCAACTATTCTTGGGCGTTTCCTCCCGATACGGATTGTCGATTCACGCCCCTGTCCGCTTCGCCTGGCGGCGTCGGTTCACGCACGGCCATTGCGCAGCACGTAGGTCCGCACCAACCAGCGAGATGTAGGCATGAGCGCTCAACGGTCTTGGAATCTTGCAGCAGTGGCCGAGTTGCTTGGCGAGCAGCTTGGATGGGAGGTGGAGAAAACCTCCGCGTTGATCGACGGCGTCACCCGGGCGATCGGCAAGGCGTTGAGCGAACAGCGCGAGGTGTTGATCGAGGATTTCGCGAAGATTCGCCTCGCCGGCCCCGCTGGGCAGAGCCCCAAGGGAGAACCGCTCACCGTGCCGTCGGCGGAGATGGTCAAGCCGCTGATGCAGCAGTTCGGCATGAGTGAGGAGCAGATCGACGCCGGGGTGCACGCCTATTTCAAAATCCTGAAGGAGCGGCTCTGCGCCAACGACAAGCTAAAGATCGACCGTTTCCTCGCGCTCAAGGTGACGGAGGAAAAGGCACGGATCGTCGACGACCCGATCTCCGGGCAGCGGCTGATTGCTCCGTCGCGAAAGGTGATCAGTTTCATGGCCCACCCGAAGTTCAAGCAACTCTTGGGTGGCCAGGATATCTCCTTTGTGCCGTCGCTTTCGTTGAAGGAAGGCGTCGAGGCGATCAAAAGCTCCAACGTGCTGCTCGCGATCCCACAGAAGGACTTCTTTACCGACACGATCGAGTTCCACTTCAACCGCGCCGGCTGGAACGTCGTGGTCGCGACCTCGTATGAGGATGCGATGGAAAAGATCGAGTCCGGCCAGACCTTCCTCGCCATCCTCGACGCCTCGCTGCCGAGCTTTACGCGGCTGTGCGAGGAGATCAAGGCGCAGCGCCACACCTCGCTGATCCCCATCATCGTGATGCTGCCCCAGGGGGAGGAGGAGAAGCGCGCCAAGGAGTTTCGCATCCTCGGCAACGAGGAGATTGCGCAGCCCTTCGAGATCAAGCAACTGCTCAGCATCGCCGAGGCGGAGTTGCAGCGAGCGAGCGAAGAACAGATTATCTTCCAGCAGGAAGTGCATTTTCAGTTTCCCACCACCGACGAAAACATTGACCGCGCCAACGAGCTCGCCGCGCGTCTCTTCTCCGGCTCGGGCCTCGACGAGGAGGGACACGTCGCGCTGTGCGCCGCCTTCCGCGAAGGGGTGGGCAACGCCGCGCAGCACGGCAACCGCCACCGCCGCGACAAGAACATCGACGTGATGTACCTGCTCGACCACGAGAAGATCACCGTGGTCATCTCCGACGAGGGCAAGGGCTTCGACTGGCGCCTCTACGTCGACGACACCCACGGCAAGAACGCCGTGGAGAAGGCCCGCAAGCGCCACCTCGAAGGCAAGCTCGGCGGCCTCGGCATCATGCTGATCCTCAAGTGCACCGACTGGCTCGAGTACAACGAGAAAGGCAACGTGCTCACCGAATACAAGTATCTCCCCGGCAAGGGTGAGCAATAGCGGCCGTCCCATACGTAGGAAGGGCAGGCCTCCGCGCCCGCCCGTCACACACGTGGAATGCTGTGAGCGGGTATGGAGGCCCGCGCTACGGTACGTCGCTCGTGACGCTCAACTTCGGAAGCAATTTTCTGACAGCTCCTTCGATTCACCTTGCACAGTCTTCGCTTGCGACGCTCAATGTCGGAACGAATCCGGTAGGTCGTTGCATCCTTCGAAGAAGACCGCGACAACCGCGGGGTTGTCAAAACGCTGTGCGACCTTGCGAGGTATCAAATGTCGACGTTTCAAACCAGACGTACCGTCACCTTGCTCGCGCTGGGGATGGCGGGTGTCCTGCTTGCAGTCACCGCCGCTCCGACAAAGTCGGCGGGCGAGCGCACCCGTGACAATGACGAGCCTGGCGAACAACGCGAGCGACCCGACAACGGCGCAACGGCGGACGAAGAGAAGCCCTGGTTCGTCAATGTCGCCCCGGATCTCGGCGTCGCGGACTCCGTCGCCTACCGCACGACATGGGTCGACGTCACCGGCAACGGCTATCCGGATATGATCCTGCTCGGCAACGGGCACCGCTGGCGCGACGAATTCCTCGCGGCCAACGGACTTGAAGAACCGCGGCTGCCCTACCTGACGGACCCCGAGGGAGCCGCGCAAAGCAGCGACAACGACAACGGCAACGCCGAAGAGCCGGTACGCGGGATTCGGCGCGCCGACTGGCCGGGGGCGGCGGCGGCGTTCGACCGCTTCGACGTCGACGGCGACGGCGTGTTGACACAAGCGGAACTCAACCGCGCCATGCGCCGACACCAAGTGCGCCTGCTGGTTTCCAAGCCGGCCGAAGACGGGAAGCGCCGCCGCTTCGTCGACGTCACCGCCGAGAGCGGGCTCTGGTACGACGCCGACGGCGAGCCGCGCGGCCGGCCGCATCAATTGCTCCTCGCGGCGGATTGGAACGACAATGGCCACGTTGATCTCTACAGCGCCGTGTCCGTCGACCACGAGAATCCGAACCCCCGGCATTCGCCGCCCGAGGACCGGTGTGCGGTGCTGCTCAACGACGGCGAGGGCCGCTTCACGCTGCTGAAGCAGCCCATCCCCGAGACGGACGAGGAGACCTCCGGCGAGAACGACGTCAACGACGCAGAGCCGGACGCCGCCCATGCGCCACGAGGCCCCAACGCCTTCCCCAGCACGGTCTGCGCCGCCACAGTCGCGGACGTCAACGGTGACGGCAAACTCGACCTGTTCACCGGCTCCTGGTACCGCGAATACGGCACGAGCTTCGACAGCTACCCCGACCGCCTCTATCTCGGCCTCGGCGACGGCCGCTTCGCGGATGTGACCGAAGCCGCCGGCCTGATGCTCGACGACTCCCCCTTCGACGTGCTACCCGCGGAAACCCGCGACAACCTCGAGAGCTTTGCCGACGTGCCGCAAGAGTACCGCGAACGCGTCGGCCGCCACAGCAACCGCCCCACCTACGGCGTCGCCCACGCGGACTGGAACAACAGCGGTCGCCAAGACCTCTTCGCCCTCGCCTACGGACG
>SKZP01000161.1 GCA_007127275.1 Planctomycetota bacterium | reverse complement strand
GACCTAATCACCGCCAGCGAGCCGCCGCTGCCGCCGCCACCACCCCCGCCGCCACCGCCGCCACCGCCGAGCGACCAAGGTGCACCGTTGGGGGATCCGTTCGCCGACGACGACTACGCACGGTTCGACGAAGCGCCCGGCGAGGACGTTGCGCCTGCGCAGCAAGACGAACGTGACGAACGTGATGAAGGGGGCTACCTGGACTCGTCGTTCTTGGATGTTGACGGCCTCGAGCGTGCCATGTTGCAGACCACGGCGGGCGACGACGCAAGCGCGAACAACGAAGACAGCGACGAGCTGCCTTTGCCACCGCCGCCACCGCCGCTGCAGGACGCTTCGCCGCTGGACGAGGAGGAGCTTGCCGGCGCGGGCTTGCTCGACGAGGAGGAGGATGAGGCGCTCGACGAGCCAGTCACCGACGAGCCATGGGGCGGGCTGCTCGAGGACGACCACGACACGAATCCGCGCCAGGAGTCTCCGCCCGAGGCGCAGGCGGGGCCGGACCCGTACTCTGCGGAAACGATCGTCGACCAGAACGTTTATGACGACGACATCCAGCCGTCCCGCTCGCCGCAGGCAAGTAGTGCGCCCGCGCACGACGAGCTTTCGGCGCACAGCGCACCGACGATCATGGACGAGAACGTGTACCCGGATGACGTTCCGCAGGCCGGAGGCGGTCCGCTCGTCGACGACGATACCGGGTACCGACCGCCGGATGATGACGAAGAGTTCAGCCTGATGGACCTTGCCGACGTGGACGGAGGCAGCCCAGGCGGTGCGGCGGCGAGTGACGACCGCGTCCGCAAGTGGCTCGCCGAGTTGCCGAGTCCGCCACGGGTAACGGGCCCCGCTTTGGTGCGCCTGCCGGCCATTCCCGACGAGGACGGGGGAGGGGCCGAGCGTCACCTCGAGTTGCCGGAGTCACTGCCCATCACCGCCAACATGACACTGGGGCGCCGCAAGTCGAACGACCTGCGCCTTCCGCACGCCGAGATCTCCGGGCAGCACGCCTTCCTGACCTACAGTGCCGGTGTGCTGACCATACGCGACAACGGCTCACTCAACGGCACATACGTCAACGGCGAGCGCTCCGAGGGAGAGGTCAGCGTCCCCGCCTACGCCGAGATGGTGATGGGTCCGTACCGCTTCTTTTACCTTCCCGCGGAGCAAACCTTCCCACCGGCATAAGAAGCCTTACGGCGTGTGGCGGTCAATGGTGCGGGCAAAGGGAATGGTTTCGCGGATGTGGCGGCTGCCGCAAAGCCAGGCGACGGTACGCTCGAGGCCCAAGCCAAAACCGCCGTGCGGCACGCTTCCGAAGCGACGCAGGTCGAGGTACCACTCGAACTCCTCTTGCGGCAATTCGTGTTTGCGCACCTGCTCCTCAAGCCGAGTCAGGTCGTCCTCGCGCTGGCCGCCGCCAATGATTTCGCCGTAGCCGTTCGGCGCAATCATGTCGACGCCGAGCACGTAGCCGGGATTCTGCGCGTCGGCCTTCATATAAAACGCTTTGATCGGCTCGGGCCAGCGGTGGACGAGCACCGGCTGATCATAATGCAGCGACAGGATGGTCTCGTCCGGGGCGCCGAAGTCGTCGCCGAGCGAGTGCGCACTCTCCCCTTCGGGCTTCATCGCGCCGGCGATGAGGTTGTCGAAGATGTCGTTGCGCTGTGCCGCGAGTTCCGCCTCGACCTTCTTCGGCGCCTCCCCTTTCATGCGCTTGCGGACTTCGCGCTCGTCGAAGCGCATGGCCTTGAGCGCCTTGTCGCGCAACTCGGTCTCCGACTCATCCTTGAGCCGCGGCGCCGTCTCGGCAATCAAACGGCACGCCTCGGCATACGAGATTCGCGGGTACGGCAGCTTCGTGCAGCCCTCGAGCTCGGCCGTATCCCGCCCGAGCATCTTGAGCTCAGTCTGGCAGCGCTCGAGTACCCGGCCGACGACATACGCGACGAACTGCTCGGCAAGTTCCATCACGTCGTCAAGCTCGGCAAAGGCCATCTCCGGCTCAATCATCCAGAACTCGGTGAGGTGCTTGCGCGTCTTCGACTTCTCCGCGCGGAAGACAGGGCCGAAATTGTAGACCTTGCCGAACGCGAGTGCGCCGGCTTCCTCGTACAGCTGACCCGACTGCGTCAGATACGCCTCGCCGAGTTCGAAGTACGGCACGGGAAACAACGTCGTCGTTCCCTCGCAGGCATTGGGCGTAAAGATGGGCGCGTCAAAGCAGACGAAGTCGCGCTGGTAGAAGAAGTCGCGAATGGCCTGGATGGTTTCGTGGCGGATGCGCAGCGTTGCCCACGGCTTCTTCGAGCGCAGCCAGAGGTGGCGGCGCTGAATCAGGAAGTCCACGTTGGGCACGTCCCGACTGATGGGGATGGGATATTCCGCATGCGGCGCGGCAATCAACTCGAGCGCATGCACGACCAGCTCGACCCCGCCCTGCGCCCGCTCGTCGGCCTGTACCGTGCCGGTCACGCGGATGGCCGCCTCCTGGGCCAGGCGCCCGGCAAGCGCGAACGTATCCTCGTCGACGTCCTCCTGGCTTGCAATGGCCTGCACAATGCCCGTGCCGTCGCGCACTTCGAGGAAGTGGATGGTTTTCTTCGAGCGCCGGTTATACAGCCAGCCGCGCAGCGTTACGCGACGGCCGACGTGCTCGGATAACTCGCGCACGGTTACCAGCGGGGAGTCGTAGGATTCGTTCATGGTGGTCGTTTGTCAAACCGGTCATGCGCTGCGCTCTGCCACGCACACGCACCGAAATTGCTCGCCCGCATCCATAAGACGCCGACTCCCTGGCGTCAACGCCGCCGGCGGGTTCGCGGGGTGTCCGGCTCTCGTTGCCGACTCGGAAACGGGACGGATCACATACACGGGGCGCCCTCCGGACCCGCTCGAGGCCGAAATGCGGCCGCTTCGCGTCGCGGGTTTTCGCACGACACCGCGGCAACGGCCCTCCGCCTCGCACAGCCTTTGCTCGTGACGGTTAACGTTCGGAAGGTATTTCCTGACGGCTGCGTGGCCGCGACGCCCGTGGCCGCGACGCTCCGTGGCCGCGACGCGAGTCCATTTTTTCCCGCAGGCCCGGGAGCCGGACAACGCCTTCGCACGGCGCAGGCTTCGCACCGGTCTGAAAAAACTTCCTTGTGAGCCCCGGCTTTGTGTCCCGGTTCCCATGACTCCGCGTGGGCGCAGCGTCTGCGTGGTTCACTCGCTTTCGGACACGGAGCCTTTCCATGACCACCGAGATCACCAGCATTAACCAACGGCGTCGCAGCTCGCAACTTCGCGCGGCCTCCCCTGGGACGCAGATTGCCCCGACGCGGGCTTCGGTTCTCGGACGCGCCCGGGCGCGGCTCGGCGAGTGGAAGGTGCACGTCGAACAGCATGCGCACCAGGTCATTCGTATTGCCGGGCTCGACGGATACAACGGCCTTACCGACGCGCTCGGGGACGCCTACGCGCAGATTGCGCTCGGCGACTACCCGCTGATCCTGCTCGCCGGGAGTTTCTCTACCGGCAAGTCGACCGTCCTGTCGTACTTTCTCGACCGGCCGCTGCCGTCCGGGCCGAACCCGACCACGCGGCTGTTCAGCGTGATTCAGCCGGTCGAGGGGCTCGAGCAGTCGCGCTACGAACTGGTCTGGCTGGGGACCTCGGACGGGCGCCGCTTTCTTGATCTGCTCGCCAAAGAGATCGCGGCGCTTGTGCCCGGCGGCAGCGAGCTTGTGCGCTGCGAGCCGGATCTGCTCGCCGGGGCCGAGTCACTCTACCAGCGCATTCTGAATGCGACGGAGTCCGTGCCCGACGAAGGAAAGCGGCACACGCTGTGCGAGGCGGCCTATCTCGTTCGCAGCCTGAAGCACGGCCTCGATCCGAGCCAGCCGGACTCGTGGTCGCGCGAACTGACGGAGGAAGAGGTCATCCAGGCGGTAGCCGCCGGGACACTGCGTTTTCAGGCCAAGGCCTGCCAGAGCCGCGAAGAACTGCACGGGTTGATTGAGCAGGCGTTCAGCCCCGGCTTCCTCGAAGGGGCGAGGGCGCAGTACGACGCGTTCGACGTCGCCTCCTACGAGCGTGGACTGAAGATCGCCGCGATGGCCTACCTGCGCGCGCAGGTCCCGGCCAACGAGACGCTCTGCCACGGGCGTATCATCGTCGATACACCGGGGTTCGAGGCAAATCTTCACGATACGTTGAAGAGCAAGCTCGTTTTCCAGTCGGCGACCTGCGGCGTCGTCGCGACGCGCTCCTCGGAGCCGGGCGGCGGCAACGACGACAAGCTGCTCGCCGAGCTGCAGGCGCGGCTGCCCAAGCGCTACGCCCACCTCGTCGGGCGGATGTTCACCTTCTTCGACCGCGTGCTCGAGGGGTATGTGACCTCGAAGCTGCTTACGGACGACGGCAAGGTGGCGCGCAGTCTCGTGCAGGACCTCGTCACGCGGCTGGAGCTTGCCAACGAGGAGGCGGTGCTGCACCGGCTGCTCAACCACGAGGACAGGGAAGTGGCTGCGCAGGCGGTGACGTGCTTCGCCCGCTTCGGCTGCGAGGAGTTGACCGACGCGACCAAGAAGGTGGGGGGCCTTGTCGACTACCGCGCCTGGCTCTCCGAGCCGCGGGTGCGAGAGATGCTGCCCGAGGTGGCGCGTCGCGTGCTCGAGCGGCTCGACGCAAAGGACCAGGAGGCCGGCCGGGAGGTGCCGAGTCCCCCCGCGGGCTGCCCGAGCCTGCGCGAGTTGTGCCCGGGGCTTGCCGAGCCGCTCCTCGCCCGGTTGCTGGGGATGTTGGTGGTAACGGGCTACGACGGGGGCTTCGACGGCATCTCCTCGCAGTTGGCGGCACTGCAGCACAAGGCGAGCGAGCTACATGCGCGGCAGTTCGAGCGAATCCGCGAGCGCGCCGTCGCCGCACTGGCCGAGGTGGAAATCGGCGAACTCGCCGAGGTGCGCTCCCAGCTTACCCGCGGGCAACAGCAGCAACTCGCGCAGGTGAGAAACGCCGCTGGTCACGCCATTCGTGAGGCGCGGCTCGCGCTGCGCACGAACGAGCCGCTGGCCGAGATGACCGCGCTGATCGAGGGCCCTGTCGCCGAGGTGATTCGCACGGAACTCGAAAACGCGCTGCACCGGCTCGACAGTCGCGCCGAGATCGACCCACAGGCAAGTTCGCGCGCCTTGGCCCGGGAAGCCTTTCTCGGCCTTGTCGCGCAAATCGGCGGACGCTTCGAAGCGATCGTCTGCGACACGCTCTACCAGGCGGCCCAGAAGCTCGCCCTCTCGCTGATGAACGCCCTCGCTCCGCTGAGCGACGCAACCGAGCTCTCCCTCGACGACTTTGGCCGGCAACTGTTGGCGCGAGCGCTCGCCGAGCCGTTCGGCGACCTTTCGCAGCACCTCTGCAAGCTCGACGACGCCTTGCTCAAGGCGCTGCTCGACAGCTTCCTCGAGGTGCTTGACGAGGTATGGCACCGCTGCATGCGTCAGGCCGACCCGCTGGGGCTGATGCCAGCCGAGCCGTATACGCCGCACCACAAGCGGCTGGTCGAGCAGGTCACCGAAGAGGTCTGCACGCGCCAGGCCGTCAAGGTCTTCTCCGGGGCGGTCGTTGCCGGCATGGCCGCATGCCGCGGCCACGTTGAGCGGCAACTGCTCGCGAAGCTCGACGCGGCGTTCGACAGCGCGGCATTGCAGCGCCTCGCCGCCGAGCTGGTGGAGTCCGGCGAGGAGGCCGAAGAGGCGCGTCGTCTGCGCTTCGCCCAGGAGCTGATCGAGGAGGTGCAGCGCGAGGCCCCGGCGCTGTTCGACGAGGTTGCTACGGCTCTGCGCCTTGACGAGCACAGCGAGGTGCCGTCCGAAACCGAGGATTCCCTGGGCGAGTCGGACGCTGGCTCCGCCTCGAACGCCGGGTTCGACAAGGCTCCGGTGCTCGTCCGCACGGGCACCGACAGCGCCTGACCGCCGCAGCGCGCGACCCGTTCACGACCGTTTTCCGTTCCCGAAACAGCCCCAGGAGATGAAAGCATGGCCTACCAGGAATTTCCCCTCGACATCTTGGACGTCCGTTATTCGGCGGTGATGATTCTACCAGGGGCCGCGCACGTCGAGGTGGAGGGGGACGTCCGCATGGACCCCGACGGCTCGCACGAGATGACGAGCCTGCGCGCCACCCTCGGTCCCCGCCTCGCCGGCACCGGCGCAACGGTGAGCTTTCACAGCACCGGCACCTCGGCGATCGACTTCACCGCGGGCGGCATCGCCAAGTACGGGCTGCGCTTGCCGATGAGTCTCGTCGGGGCGCACCTCGGCGGCGACGCCTTCGTCGGGGATCTGCTGTTCGAGCGCTACGACGCCGACACTCAGCAGTGGTTTCCCTTGCCGTGCGACTCGAGTTCGGTCGACGTGGAGCGTACTGTCGAGGTCCGCATCGACTGCTTCCGGTACGTCACGGACAATCAGCCCTTTCCGCACCCGTTCGTGCTCGACTTCGGAGGCCGCACCTCGGTCGTCGGCTCGCAACAGCGCGGCGCGGTCGAGGCTTTCGAACGTGCCGTGCAGCGCACCGCCTTCAAGGCCAACCCCACGGGGAACCGCCCAGTCGCCGAGCAGTTGGAGATCGGCCTGCGTGAGCAGGAGTGGCCCAAAGTCGTCATTGCCGACCTCAAGCAAAACATTCATCGCGACCAGACCGGCCCGGGCATCGCCACCCCGCTGTCGTGGCGCGAACTCGGCTACCGCTTTCTCGTCGAGTTGCTGACGCACGCGGTGACCGACGTGGAACGGCTGCCCCAGGATGTGACCGTCACCGTCCCCACCGGCTGGAGTCCCGCGCAGGGGGCGACGTATCGCGAACTCGTCGGCGAGGCCCTCGAAGAGATCCACGGTACGCCGCGCCGCATCATCTCCGTCGACGAGGCCACCGCCGGCGGCGTTGGCGTCGTGCAAGAGATGGTCATCGAATTCGGGGCCGGCGCCGCCGAACTGATCCTTTGCGAAGAGATCGGCGAGCCGATCGGCTTGCTAACCGTCGACATCGGCGCGGGCAGCACCGACATGAGCTTGCTGCGCATCCGGGTCGAGCGCAGCGGCGGCCCGCCGGAAGGGGCCGTTGCCGAAGGGGACGCCGAGCCGGCCCGCTATCTTGCGACCACCTCGATTGAGGCAATGACGAGCATCCCCGCGGGCGGGGAGGCTTACACGCGACTGGTCCAGCTGATGTTGATCGCGAGGATTGCAGCAAACATGTCGGACATTCAGGACTTCGACCCGCAGGTGCGGCACGACATCGAGGCGCTTGCGCACGGCTCGATTCATCAACTCGACGACCCCTTCCTCACCGGGCGGACCACCGACGAGCGGCTGCGTATCCACGTCAACGAGCGCAGCGAAGCGATGCTCGAGGCGCTCGCCAAACTTGTGCCCCCCACCGTCGAGCAGCACCGCGAGAGCTATCCGGGGACGATCACGGACAGCCAGGTCGTGGTTTACGAGCAGCAATTTCGTTACTTGCATCAGTTCCTCACCCGCATCGCCGAGCGGATGAAGGTCGAGCTGAACAGCGAAATCGACGGCGCCTACCCGGCGGCGGTGCAAGCCGACGAGCACCTCTGGTCGCAGGTCTGCGCGCACTACCTCGGCAACCCCTCGGCGCTGCAGGCCCCCGTCGTAACCCAGGAGATGCAGGACGATCTCTTCGCCCCGGCCCTCGAACTGACCGTCCGCACGGCCAACGACTTGGCACGACTTGCCAAGCGTCGCGTCGGCTATGTAACGATCACCGGCAATGGCGCACGCCTGCGAGCGATCGCCACGGTGCGTGACGCCGCCTCCGCGAACACCGCCGAGGCGCAGCCACAACCACAGCCCGCGCAGCCGATGCCATATGGCGGCGCCACCGTTTCGCGCGGCGGCGCCCAGATGCGTTACCCACACGGCAATGCCATGGCGGGGCAACCCGGTGCCATGGCGGTGCCGCAAGCGGAGCCGACCGTCGACGTGTTCACACGCCACATCGACCGCAGCGTGATCGCCTACCACCCGAGCCGCGTGCTCGTGGCGAAGAATCCCAAGCTCGCCGTGATGCGCGGCGCCTTTGCGATCACCCACGCCGCCGCCGTCGGCCAGCAGTGGAGCTGGGCGGTCGATGAACGCCGCCGCCTCCCGTTCGACCTCGGCGTCCTCGAAGCCGCCGGGACGTTCGTGCCGATGCTGCGCCGCGGCGAAGCGTTGCCGGCAACGATCGACCTCGCCGGCGAGTCGTTGCGCCAGCTCGATCTTTACCGGCGTGACTACGACGGCGCGCTGCCAATTCCGCTGGGTACGCTGAACATGGTCGGCGCCCGCGATGCGGACGAGTCGTCGCGCACGGTGCTGATCGACGAGAACCTCGCAATCACCAATGAGGCCGGCGAGGCGTTAACCGCGCCTAGCGGTTTCGACCATCCCTACGCACCCGAGCTGCCGAGTGAAACCAGCCACCGCTGGTAGCAAGGCCGGCACAGCAAGCAGTGAACGAACTCACAACGAATCCTCAAGCCCACCGACAGCGTCGGTGGGCTACCGTTTGTCCGCAGGGAGGATGCAAGCAAAGAAAGCGACCGCAGTGCCGAGGGGTCGACCAGTCCAACAGCAACCGTCAGCGACCAACCCGACGGGTGCAGGCATGCGCACCCTCGTACGCCGCTGGCGGGACGGAGCGCTCACAGCGCAACTCCCCACTGGGCCACAAGATCGGGGAACTTGCCGAGGCACAAGTCCGCCCACGGCACCTGCGGCGCAGGGCACGAAGGTAGCTCCCGGCAAGCCCCCGGAGTCACCTCACGGCATAACGAACACGACCTCCAAGAAGGGTACAGGGCGCGGAGGCCCGTGCTGCGTATGTGGTTCCAGTCAAACATTGTTTCTGCAACAAGAGTCGGCTGTCCCCCTACATCCCTCGCCCCCTAGCCGTGGGGCCCGCCCTCGGGTATAGTCGGGGGGTTGCCGAAGGCCGCCGCAGCCCTTGCGGTGATGAGTGCCGGCCCTCGACCTGCCTACGTTGTTGAGAGACGAAGGATTGCCATGCATCCGCGTGCCCACCTCCAACCAACCTCGCCGCTTAGCGTTGTGCCTGGACGCCGCCGTGGACTCGTTCCCGCGGCGCTGCCGCTTGCCCTGGGTGCGGTGCTGCTGCTGGGGGCGAGCATGCTGCCGGCGCCGGCGTGGGCCGACGACGAAACGGCCGAGCGCGTGCTTGGCGAAGCCAAGGTGCTGTTCGAGCAGATTGAGCGGCGCGACGACCTGCAACG
>SKZP01000339.1 GCA_007127275.1 Planctomycetota bacterium | reverse complement strand
TCATTGAAGAAATACGCGGAAAGCCCCTTGGATCCGTCGTTGCTGCAGCAACTCGCGGAAGCTCAACGCGCCAAGGGGTACTGGAACGCGGCGGAGGTGACCTGCCAGCGCTGGACGAAGATTGACGGCAACAACGCCATTGCATACTTCTGGCTCGCGCAGGCGCAGGATCAGAACGAGAACATTGCCGAGGCCGTGCAGGCCATTCACGTGGCTCGTTCGCTCGACAAGAACAATCGCGACATCGGGGAGTACGCACGCGACCTCGAAGCGCGCAAGACGCTCAAGGGCAAGTCCGGTGTCGGCCTCGACGAGGCGGAGGACTTCCGCGAGGTGCTTGCCGACAAGGCGGGTGCCGCGAAGACCGAGAAGGAACGCCGCGGCTTTACCAACAAGCAGGATGTCGAGTCGCTGCTTGAAGAATACGGCGGCTGGGAAAAGGCCGACAAGAAGGCGATGCAGGACGTTGCCGAAAAGTTCGAAAAGGTCGGCGCCTACGCCGACGCGGTCAAGGCGTGGAAGAAGCTTTACGAAAAGGACAACACCTACGTCGACGCGTTGGACAAAGCCGGTGAGCTGACCATCAAGTACTACACCACCCAGATCGAGACGGGGGAAAAGAAAGGGCTTGAGAAGGCGAAGCTCGACGAGCTGCGCACCAAGCGGGATCAGTTCACGCTCCAAGAGTACACGCGCCGCGTCAAGGCACACCCGACGGATCTGTCGCTGCGCTACAAACTCGGCGAGGGCCTTTACAACTCGAAGCGCTTCGACGACGCCGCCAAGCAGTTGCAGAAGGCCGTGCGTGATCCGCGCTACTCGAACAAGGCCGGGCTGATGCTCGCACGCAGCTTCTACGAGATCGGCCAGTTCGACGTCGCCATCATGCAGCTCGACAAGATGCTCTCAAACACCGCCGACTTCGGCGAGGAGATGGAGATCGAGGCGCGCTACTGGAAGGCCAAAGCGCTGCTGGCCAAGGACAAGAAAGAAGATGCGAAGCAGTTGCTGATGGAGATTTACATGGAGAACTCCGAGTTTCGCGACGTGGACCAGCTGCTTCGCGAACTCTGAAGCCACCCCCGGGCGTCGCTACTCCACGCCGTTGTGACGCGGACCGCCGCCCCACATGCTCCAGCCGTCGAGGCTCTGCTCGTCGGTGTCGAGTGCAATCACCCAGCCGTCCAGTGAGCCGACGAAGATCACGCCGTCGACGACGGCCGGCTGATAGACGAGCCGCTTGTCGAAGCGGGCCGCATGCCGAACCTTCCCGGTGGCGCGCTCCAGTGTGAAGACGTGACCGTCGAGCGAGGCATACACCAACTGCTGGCCTACCGCGGCCGGCGGCGTCAGCAGCCGCTCCTTGACCGCGGGGCGGTACACTTGCGACCACTCAACCGTACCGTCGAGGCTCGCGAGGCTGACTTGGTTGCCGAGGGTGGTGATGAGGTGGCCGTCATCGTCGACCAAGGGGCGTGAGCCCTCGAAGGCCCAGAGCGCAGCAATCCGGGATTCCCCGACATTTCGGTTGGCGGCACCAGTGTTCGCTTGGACAGGGGCTTGTGCGAAGCCGACGCCGGCATCCTGCGCGGCCTTGAACTCTTCCGAGTAGTAGCGTGACGTGGAAATGGTCGCCTCGTGCAGGTGCGGTGCCAGGCGGCGCTGTTCGCGCGCTTCGGTCGCATTTGCGCTGATGTCGAGCCGCCGCAGCGACTCCCAGTGATGCCGCTCTCCCGCAATCTCTTGCGAGTCGCGTTGCGAGACCAGCGCAAGCTTGCCTCGTGGCGCATCCGCGGCTGCAATCACCCACGGGGCCGAGGTCGCGTTCTGTTGCTCCTTGCCGAGCAGCTCGCCACTTTCCAGGTCGAGTGTCGTCACCGTTCCGTCGAAGGTCGCCGCGTAGACGACGCCGTCGTCAATCACCGGTGCGGTGATGCAGTCGGCCGGCACCGATTGAATCCAGCGCAACTCTCCCGTGGCGAGCGCGTAGCAGGCAAGCGCGTGTGTTCCCTCCCCCTCCACCGGCGGATGTCCGTGCACGACCTTGCCTCGCGGGACTGGTTTGTGATGCGCTTCCGGCGCCTCGGCCGTTTTGCGCTGCGTGTTGAGGTTCGCTTCGACTGGCGGGGCCTGCTGCGACTCCGCGGTTGCGGCGGCGTCCGACGGCGCGTCCTCGGTGCCGGGTGTTGCGGCATTCTGGTTGTTTATCGGCGGCGCAACGTTGCTGTTCATTTGCAGCTGCTGATTCGGAACGGGACCGCCGCCTCGCGGAAAGCAAACGACGACGTACTCCTCCGTCGCTGCCGGCTGGCTCATCAACGGATCCCCCAGCCAGCGGCCCCAGACAAGCTCGCCGGTCGAGGTGAGGCGCACCTCGAGGGTGCATGACTCGGTGTTGAAGCAAACGTACTCGCCGACCACCACAGCCGCGGTCGGGCCGTCGTCGGTGGTGCGCACGCGCCAGATCTGTTCGCCCGTAGCCGCGTCAAGGCAATAAAAGTCGTAGCTGCCAAAGCCACCGCCGATATACACGCGCCCATCCACAACGCACGGGGTGGCCAGCGCGTGATTCCCCTCGAGTTGCACCGCCCAGCCGCGCAAGCCGTTCGCCAGCTCGAAGGAAACCGGCACACTGTGCGCCTCGGCCGAGAGCGTAACGGCCTTGAGTGACGGAAGAGCGAGCTCCTGTGCCGCGCCCTCCTCCATCGCAACCGCCGGCGTCGCAACGCCTGCTTCTGCCGGCACCGGCGGTGCCGGTACGTCATCGGCGCGGTCGCCACAGCCGGTGACCAGCCACGGCGTCACGACAAGCAGACTCATCATCACGAACAAGGAGCGAAGTCGCTGGGGCAGCGGCGCGAGATATGCAGGCAAGATGGGCATGGCGGTGCAGCAAAGGTGTCAACGGAACGAATCGGAACGAAGCAAGGCACAGCGCAACGAACCGAAGCCTTGTCTCTCGAAACATACACCACGTAGGCCGCAAGAAACCGCCGGCAAGCCAACTTTTACAAAACGTTTACAAATGCGTGCACGGCACAAAGCGGCGGCTATGCAAGCTGCGGTCGATGGTAGGGCCGCTTGCCGTGCATCGCCGAGATGAAGTTGCGGGGCGGCCAACTTCCGAAGTTGAGCTCCTGCGCTCGGCTCTGCTCCGTTGTCGTCGGTTGCACGGCTCGATGTGACTTGTCACGCGTGCGCTGCTCACCTACCTCCGCCATTGCCTTCTCTCGTGGCGCTCAACGTTCGGAGGTAGTTTCCTGCGAGCTCCTTCGGAATGTACGGGCTCGCTTGCTGACGGTGGCGCCGATGTCGACGTTTCCGTACATTACGGACGCCCCCTGCGATCCATTTGCCGCGCGGCTGCCGCGCAACGAAAAGGCGAGCCATGAACATTTTGCTGGCCGAGGACGAACGAGCGATTCGCGTCACACTGGGGGACGACCTCGAAGACGCCGGACACAAGGTAACCGCCGTCGGTGACGGCAAGGAAGCGATGCAGGCGCTTGCCGAGCAGGCCTTCGACGTGGTCATCACCGACATTCGCATGCCCGGTGTCGACGGCATCCAACTGCTGGATCATGTCCGCGAGCACTACGCCGACACGGCCGTGATCATGATCACCGGCGTGCCGACGTATGAGCTTGCCGTGCAGTGCATCAAAAAAGGCGCGGAAGACTTTATTGCCAAACCGTTCAACCACGACGAAGTGCTCGTCAAGTTGGAGAAGCTCGCCGAGCGGCTGCGCGACCGTGCCGAGATCAAGCGGCTGCGCTCCGAGTTCGACAAGCCGATCAAGTTCGAGAACCTGATTGGCCGCTCCCCGAAGATGCAGGAGATTTTCAAGCTGATTCGCCAGGTCAGCGAGCACGACATCCCCATTCTGCTCAAAGGAGAGTCGGGCACCGGCAAAGAGCTTTTCGCACGGGCAATTCATCAGAACAGCTCGCGGGCGAAAAAGCCAATGGTCACCGTTGCCTGCCACGTCGGCAATATCAACCTCTTGGAGAGCGAGCTCTTCGGCCACGTCAAGGGGGCTTACACCGGCGCGGAGCGAGAACGCAAAGGCAAGTTCCAGGAAGCCGACGGCGGCACGATCTTTCTCGACGACATTGACGACATGCCGCTGGATGCGCAGGTGAAACTGTTGCGCGTGCTGCAGGAGGGGGAGGTCGAGGTGCTCGGCCGCACCGGTGCCCCGGTGCAGGTGGATACGCGGGTGATCGCCGCCACGAAGGTGGATCTCGAAGCGGCGATCGAGGATGACAAGTTCCGCCTCGACCTCTACTACCGCATCAATACGCTGGTCATCGAGATTCCGCCGCTGCGCCAGCGCGTCGAGGACATCCCGCTGCTTGTGAACCATTTTATCGAGAAGTACAACCAGAAATACGGCGTCGACAACCGGTACAGCGTCCCCGACGACACGATGATTTTCCTCAGCCAGTATCACTGGCCGGGCAATGTGCGCGAACTGGAAGGGGCGGTGTATCAGGCCATTGCGGTGTGCCCGCGCGAGGAGCCGGTGCTCAAGCGCGAGCACTTCCGCAATCTGCAGCGCTCCGGCAGCTTCAAGGCGGACGACCCGGCGACGGGGGTGCCGATGGTGACGCTACGCGAAGCGATCGAGGCGGCGGAGCGCGCCCACATCGAGCGGGTGATGAAGCACACCGAAAACAACACGGTGAAAGCGGCGGAGATCCTCGACATCTCCCGCAAGAATCTCTGGGAGAAGCGCAAAAAGTACGACATCGCGCCGTAGCCCGTTTGTCCGTCGCAAGGTCGCGTTTTACGCGGTGCCGGTCGGATTCGGTGAACCTACAAACGCTTGCGGGGCACCGGGCGTACCATGGGGCGAATCCCGTACCGGGTTGTCCCGCCACGGGTGGTCTCCCCCTCACTACCCGTACCCGTTGTTGTCCGTTCGCTTCAGGAGAACTCACTCATGTCGCGCATGTCCCTACGTGCTCCGCTCATCATTGGCTTGCTGCTGTTGCTGCTCGCCTTCGCCCCGCTTTCGGCAATCAGCTTCGGCCACCAGGAAGAGGCGAGTGCCGAGCAGCAAGTGGCCGTTGACTCCGTCGATCCTCTAGCGGTCTACCTTGTCGACGTCATGAACCACATTCAGCAGTTTCACCCGGACGGCGGGGACCTGACCCGGCAAGATATGATCGAGGGGGCGCGTGACGCGGTGATTGTCGAGATTCGCCGCAACGCCGAATTGCCGGCCGGGCAGCGCGACGAATTGCTCGAATGGCTCGACGACCGCCCGTTCAACTCGGCGACTCATCTGATGTACGTGCTCAACGAGTTCTCGAAGTTCTACACCGAACTCGACATGGTCGGCATGGCCGACGCGGCAGCGCACGGCGTGGTCGGTGCGACGGGCGACCCGTTTTCGCGGGTGATGTCCATGGAAGAGATGCAGCAGATGCAAGAGCAAATGATGAGTCCCGAGGACCGCTCGCTCGGCATCAACCCGGCGCCGATTCCGACCGAGGATGACACGCTGCGCATCGAGGTCGCGCACGTGCGCCGCGGCTACGTCGGCTTCGAAATGGGGCTCGAAAAGGGGGACGAGATCCTCGAGGTCAACGGTGTGCGCGTCAAGGATATGCCGCGCGGCGGCGTCGGCCAGTACCTGCAGGCGGACGTCGGCGACGAGGTGCGCATTGTCATAAAGCGCGACGGCTTCGACGAACCAATTGCGCTGCACGGCGTGCAACGGACCTTGTCCCGCCCCGCGGCCCGCAGCCGCATGCTGCCCGGGGACATCGGCTACATCTCGACGAACATGTTCTCCATGGATTTCGGCACCGTGGTGCGCAACGAGGTGGAGAACTTCGAGCGGCGTGGCGCGGTCGGCTTGATTCTGGATCTGCGCAACAACCCCGGCGGCGCCATGAACGCCTGCACGCAGATTGCCGACGACTTCCTCCCCGAGGGGGAGGTGATCACCTACACCAAGGGAACCTATCAGCCACCGGCCATGATGCGCATGCTGCAACAACTCGTCGCGCCGGATGGCGGCGAACGGGTCGACGACGAAACGACCGTCTACCGCGCCGCGAATCCGCAGCGCTTCGACCTGCCGCTGGTCGTGCTGGTCAACGAGATGTCCGCCTCGGCGAGCGAAATGCTTTCGGGGGCGTTCAAGTCCCACGAGCGGGCGGTGATCGTCGGCGAGACCACCTTCGGCAAGGGCGTCGGACAAACCGGCGTGCCGCTTTCGACGACGCCCTCGGGTGAGGGCGGCGGTCTCGGCGGCATGTTCGGCGGCGACATGCGCATGCTGTTCATGACCGTGATGTCCTACTACGGCCCCGACGGCGAAGTGGTGCACGAGGTCGGCGTCGAGCCCAACGTCGTTGTGCCCGAGGCAAAGCCGGACGCGAAAGTCTTCGACCGCGTCGCCGAACTGCGCGCCAGCGGCGCCATTGAGGAGTACGTCACCGAGAACCTCACGAACCACCGTCGCTTTTTCCGCACCCAACTTGTCGGTACGCCGGCGACGCTCGACGAGTTCCCGAACATCGCTTCGCTGCGCAACCACCCGGCGGCGGAGGGCTTCTCCGACGAGACACTCGCCCGTGAGATTCGTCGCGCCGCCAAGTCGCACTTGAACCTCAACGCGAATCTTGTCGACGACAACCAGATGCAGGTGGCGATCCTCGAGGTCGCGAAGCTTGCCAACCTGGAACTCGAAGGCATTGACGAGTTCCGTCACTTCGCCGACTGAGCCGCGGCAGGAAGAATCAGGCGAAACGACAGAGCCCGCGACGTCTCGACATCGCGGGCTCTGCTCGTTTCACCCATTAACTGGATGGAGTCGCCGTGCTACGCCGTGCCGGGCACCGGCAACCACTCGCGGATTTGCTCGGGCATCATGTTGCGCACGCTGTTCATCTCGCCGGGGGTGAGATGGTTGCAGAGAATCTCCCACGTGGTCGTGGCGATCTTTTCCGGATCGGCGCTGGGGTCATTGCGGAAATGATTCTTGATTGGCGCGAGGAGTTCGTCCCACGTGCGCCACTTGTGCGGGGCGGTGCTGGGCTTCCAGCCTTCGTAGAAGCCGCCGCGGACGATCATCGGCAGTTGCGCGCCGAAGTTTGCCGCCTCGTCGACGGTGAGACGGTCACGGAACGCCTGCAGTGCGCACTTGAGCGCCTCCCAGGCCTTGTGGTCGTCGTCCCACTTCATCTCGTTCTTCATCTCGTTGATCCACTCGTTGGTGAGTTGCAACGAGCGCATGATCACGTCGGCACTTTTCTGCATGGACCGCCTCCTTTGAGCGACAAGGACCCACAACTTCGCAACCGTCGGCCATCCGGTATCGCCGAGCGTTCGCGACGGTTTGGTATCGTAGTCGCGCCCGAGCAGATGTCGCAAGGTGCGATTGTATGATTCATGTTGTCCACCTACCGGTGTGAACCGCGGACGGTGCGGCGTGGTGGGCTCGCGAGAGTACCCCGGGGTTTTGCGGGGGGCATTGCCGGCTCTTGCAGAGATCCTGTATGGACGGAATCAGGTACGTTGGGCGGGCCGCCGTGCGCACCCATCCGCCGTATGTTGTCCAGCGAGTGCCGGTAGCTGCCGTTATGCGGATTGGGCGCGCGCGGAGCGAGGATACGTGGGGCATTGCGCCGCCACGGGGCAATCTCCGCAGGTGGGCGTGCGCTTCGTACAGGTGCGACTGGCGTGGTGAACAATCTGCGCGTGAACGTCGCCCAAACGCTCGGCGTCCCACCCGGCAAGGCGCGACTCGACGTACTCGCGCAGCACCTCGTAGTCGGTGGACTCGTCCGGGAACCAGCCGAGGCGGTAGGCGAGCCGCCGCGTATAGGCGTCGACGACGAAGATGGGATGCCCCGCGGCGTAACAGAGCATGCAGTCGGCCGTTTCGCGGCCAATCCCCGGGATGCTCAACAATTCGGTGCGCAGTGGCTCGCTTTCCTGCGCAAGCAAGCGTGTGACGCTGCTGCGGTGGTGCTTGCGCAAATGCTCGAGGAAGGCGCGCAGCCGTTGGGCCTTGACGCGAAAGTATCCGCTCGGGCGAATCAACTCGGCGAGGCGTTCCTCGTCGAGGGCGAGCATTTTCTTCGGGCCGAGCGCGTTTGCCGCAGCGAGGTTGCGGATGGCTTGCTCGACGTTGCGCCAGGATACGTTCTGCGTGAGGATGGCGCCGACACAGATTTCGAACTCGGTCTTGGCCGGCCACCAGCCGCGGTGCCCGTGCGCTTCGTGGAGTTTCGCGTACAACTCCGCCGGCGAAAGCGCCGCCGACTTTTTCGCCGTGCGCGACGACGGTGGATTCGACGTCGTCGGTGGCTCATTCATGCGGTGCCTCCCGTTGCGGTGGCGCCGAGCAGACGAGCGAGCCCGGCGCCGACGGCCATGCCTGCGACAACGGCGACGAGTCCAAGGAAAAGTTGCCCGAACGCGTTCGCCGAGGCGAGTACGTAGCGGCCGTCGGCTAGCAGGCGCACGGTGTCGTAGGAAAACGTGCTAAAGGTGGTGAAGGCCCCGAAGAAGCCGACGAGCAGAATAGTCGTGTACTCGCGCGGCAACACGCCGAACGAGTGCGTCAGCGCGAAAATGAGCCCGAAGCCGAAGCTACCGGCGACGTTGGCGATCATGATGGCCCACGGAAATGAGACCACCGCGGCAGGATAACTCGCTTTCGCAACACCGCTGACCAGCAATCCGAGCCCGAAACGGGAGAGTGTGCCGGCCGCCCCGGCAAGCGCAATGGAGATGATCAGCGTCAACGGACTCATTGGCTCGTCCCCTCTGTTTCGTCGCGTCGCGTAGCGTCAGTCGCGGTTTCGTTGCCTCGCCATGCATGCCTGCGGTGTATCGCGCGAGCCGGTTCCCGGCAAGGGCGAGTGAGCTCTGTCGGTGCGCTTGATCTTCGCAGACGGAAACAACGGGGCGGGCTACGCCGTTCCTCTGCATTTGGCGCAAGCCACGCCCACGGGCTTCACCCGCAGGGCGACCGTGGGCTTGGATTTAGACGGTGCCACAACTTAGGAGCTGTCAGAAAATACCTTCCGAATTTGAGCACCTGCGCTCGACTGTGCTTCGTTGTCGTCGTTTCCGCTGCTCAACGTGGCTACGGCCACGCCTCTGCTGCTCAACTTCCTCCCTTCGCTCGTGACGCTCAACGTTCGGAAGGTATTTCCTGGCAGCCCCTTTGAGATGCACGGAGTCGAGCGCAGGTGCTCGACCGAAAGATTTAGCCATGACACAACACTAAACCCCGTCGCGTTTGGGATTCGTAATTTTCCAAGCCCACGGGCTGCGGCCCGTGGGTGGATTCCAG
>SKZP01000619.1 GCA_007127275.1 Planctomycetota bacterium | reverse complement strand
TTGGGTGACGCCTCACGCAAGCCCGGGGATGGGCCGTTGACGACGCGTCGCGCTCACACTCGAATGGGTGCGGGTCCCTTGCTCGCGGGCTCAATCCCTGTCGACGACTACTCCGCCCAGTCCTCGGCAATCTCGCGCAGCGCTTGGATGGCGTGCTCCACTTCTGCCTCGGTGGTGTAGTAGCCGGGGGCAAAGCGGACAGTACCCTTTTGCTCGACAGTGCCTTCGTCCTCGTGGACCTTCGGCGCGCAATGGAGGCCCGTGCGCACGTTGATGTGATAATCGGCGTCGAGGATGGCGCCGAGTTGGTCGGCCGGTACGCCGCGCACGTTCAGCGAGAGGGTGGCGACGCGGTTTTCCACCGAGCGGGGACCGTAGACGTCAATGGCCTCGACACCGGAAATCCCCTCGAGCAGCTTCTCGACGAGCTTCATTTCGTGCTCGTGGATCTTGTGCATGGCGCGGCAACAGGCCTCGAAGTGGCTCAGGTTCGCACCGTTTTCCGAGCCGTCGCGGCCGAGCTCGGCGAAGAACTCCTGCGCGGCGAGCAGCCCCGCAATGTTCGGCAAGGCCGGCGTGCCGGTTTCGAGGTGCCACGGGTAGTCGTCGGGCTGGTATGGCGTGATGCTGTCCACACCGGTGCCGCCCATCTTGCAGGGCTTGATGCAGACGTCCTCGCGCACCCACAGGCCGCCGGTACCCATGGGGCCGAAAAGCCCCTTGTGGCCGGTGAAGGTCAGCACGTCGACCCGGCTCGCCTCTACGTCAATGGGCAGCACCCCGGCGGTTTGGCACGAATCCACAACGAGTTTCGCGTCGGACTCGGCGACGGCGGCGCCAATGGCGTCGAGGTCCTGGATGGTGCCGAGCACGTTGGAGCCGTGATTGATCACGACGACGCGCGTCTTCGCAGTGATGGCGTCGCGGATGGCCTGCGGGTCGACAAAACCGTCCTTGTCGCGGCCGACCCAGGTGATTGTGCAGCCGCGGTCACGCTCGAGGTGGTTGAGCGGGCGCAACACGGCGTTGTGCTCGAGCCGCGTGCTGACAATATGATCCCCGTCCTCGACGAGGCCGTGCAGGGCAATGTTCAAAGCGTCGGTGGCGTTCTGCGCAAAGACGAGCCGTTCCTCACCGCCGGGGCAGTTGAAGAACTCGGCAAGCAGCTTGCGCGCCCGGGAGATGGTGTGCGCCGCCTTCGTGGCCAACTCGTAGCCGGAGCGCCCGGGGTTGACGCAGAAACCGCGGTTACACTCATCCATCGCGCGGTAGACCGCTTCCGGCTTGGGAAACGTCGTCGCTGCATTGTCGAAATAGAAGTTCTCCTGCATGGCGCGGTGCTCTTCTTCCCTTGCGGTGAAGCTTCGTGGGAGACGTGCGTGATCGTGGGGCGCGTTGTGTCTTGAAACTCAATCGTACCTTGCCCCGTCGTGCCAAGCGAGAGGGGAAAAGCCAAGCCCCAAGAGGTGAAGCCGCGTGACGTAGCACGCACTCCGCCAAGCAGGTACGAGCCGAGCGGAGTCGCACGTAAGGAGTCGAAAGAACGTGACTTTCGATTCCAGCGACTCCTTTCTCACTCTCTCGTGTTCTCTGTGCTCTCTGGGTCCAAAAGGCAGGCGCTTCCCCAGCGTCGACGACCGGTCGCCCAGCGCCGGGGGCTACAGGCGTGTGACTTCCGGCCGCGCACGTATGCGCCAAGAACGCGGGTGCCGGATGAGCCGTTCCCGTTCGGTCGCTTCGTTACCGTAACGGCGTTCGCTCCGGCGGCCGCAGTTCGCGAAATTCGAAGAAGGCGAATACCAGATGGACAACCAGCACGTAGAGCGTCGCCCACAGGATGGTCTGCGTGATGGCGCGGCTTACACTGACCGAGGACTCCTTGGGGCGCATCGCGAGGCTTGTCGTAATCACCGCGGTGCCGGCGGAGCAAATCAGTACTTTGGCGGCGAGCCAGGCGAAATCCCTCGGCCACAGCGAATCACCGGCGCGGTCGCGGATCTCCCAGGTGAAGTACAGGTACCAGTACGACGGCGTCGAGTCGGGGTGCACGACAATGAACGCAATCATGCTCGCCACGGCGGCCATAAGAAAGGCTACCCCAATGAGCAGCGGCCCCCCCATCAGAAAGCTCCAAAGGACGTTGCGTGACCAGTACCCGGTGGGATTCGCCTGGAAGGTGCGCAGCGCGTCTTCCTGGTGCGTGTAGACGCGGTTGCCCACGTCGGCGGTCACCGCGGCGCCGCAGCGTGCGGCAATCAGCACGCTGCCGACGAGCGGAATCAGCACGCGGAACAGGACGAAGCCGATCGCCTTGAGGATGTCGTCAATGATCAGCGGTTCGGTGTAGTCGCGAAACGGAAAGTAGCGGTAGACGAAGTAGGTGCCGACAAAGCCGGTGATGAAGCCGGCCGCGGCCAAGTACGGCAGCGCCGAGGAGAAGGTGACGACACGGCTGAAGTGGCCGAAGTAGTGCGCACTCCAGCGCTGTTGCGCGGTGACCCGCGGGGCGTAGATCGCCGCCGCGAGCCCGGCGAGGCCGAGCCCGGCGAAGATGAGCCACGGCGCCAGAAACGGAAACGCGAACTCGTCGCGCCACGCCGGCACCTCGAAGGCGTACTGCGTAGCCAGTGCAAGCTCCACCTGCGCGTGGCGCACCGCCTGCACCGCGCCCCAGCCGGCAATGGCGAGGCCCGCACCGACGGAGAGCACCGTCGTCACCGCCCGGTACCGCAACAGCCGCACGAGCAACACGAGCCCAAGCAGCGCAATCCCCGCAAAGAGCCACGCCGGCCCCGCCCCCACACGGGCGGCGAGCCCCTCCGCCACATCCGGCGCACCAAGGAGCGAACGTCCGAGCCAGCCGGCGAGCCACACATGTGCAAGCGCCGCCACGGCAAGGCCGCCGAGCAGCCACGCGCCAGTGCGAACCGCGGCGGCGTAGCGGCGTTGCAGCACATCATGGGCAAGCCACAGACCGGTTCCGAGCAGAAGCACCGCGAGGATGGGCACGCCGCGCTCCGGCTGCGTCGCCACTTCAGAGGCGCCGCGCAAGAACAGCAGAAACGTCAGTGCCGCACCAATGACGACAAGCCCCGTCGTAAACGGCCAAGCTAGCACCGACGCCGGCACGGCCACGGCCCGCTCGAGCACACGCGTCGTCAATGCGAAAAACCCCCCGGCGCCGTGCAACAGATCCCGCAGCGGCGTGGCCGGTGCGGGCGGCGGCGGCTTCAAGTGTGCAAGCCGTTCCTTGACCTCCTCGACGTTCGCCCGCTCCGGCGGCAGGTCCACAATGGTGTGCCGCTCCGGATCCAACAGCAGCACCCGCTCGCCGATGTCGCGCAGGTATTCGTAGTCGTGGGTGACGACGATCGCGGTCTTGCCGAAGTGGGTCGAGGCGCGGCCAATCAGCGTCGCGACGCGCTCCGCATTCAGCGGATCCAGCCCCGTCGTCGGTTCGTCGAACAGCACCACCTGCGGGTCGTAGGCCAACGTGCGCGCAATGGCGAGCCGGCGACGCTCCCCGCCGGACATGCGCGAAATGGGCGTGTGCAGGTTCAGCGAGAGCGTTTCGACGAGCTCGTCGGTCAACCGCTCGCGCTCCGCCCGGCTGGGCGTTGCCGGCGAGTGATCAAACGCGAACTCGAGGTTCTCCCGCGCGCTCAACTCGTCGAACAGCGCATAATCCTGAAACACAATGCCGACGTCACGACGAACGCGCCGCGCCCCCCCCGGACGCAGCACATCCACGCCGCCGACGAGCAGCTTCCCCTCGATCTCGAAGCCCGGCGTTTCGCGCGTAATCAAGCCGAGCAAAATCTTGATCAGCACCGACTTCCCCGTGCCGGAGCCGCCGACGAGCAGGGCGACCTCGCCGCGACGGATGCCGAGGTTGACGCGCTCATACAGCACCCGGCCGCCGACCTTGACGGTCAAGTCGAGCATCTGAATGTGCGGCCGCTCGGCACTCGCCTCTTCGCGCGCCTCGGCAAGCTGCCGCTCCGCGGGGCTCTTCTTTGCCAGGTCAAGCTCCGCAAGTTCCTCGGCCGGCGCCGGCGGCCTCGCTGGCTGCGCCGCTTGCGGCGACGCCGCTGGCCGGGTCGGCACATATGCGGGCAGCGAGGCCAACTCATCATCCTCTTCCGTATCCGCAAGCGCCTCGGGCGGCGGCGGCGGCGGAGACAACGCACCCTCCTCGCGCGCCCCGGCGGCGGGCGACTTCGCGGAGGCGTCCGAGACCGAATCCCGCTCGGTCGGTTTGGAGCGCTCGTCGTTCGACATTGGATATGTTCGGCCAGCGTGCCGGTCGCCATGCATGCGACTACAAGCCACACCCCATGACCCTGCGCCCCCGGCCCAGAGAAGTCAAGCGCGCACCCACAAACCCCTAGAAGCGAGCGACCCACACGTGGGGCGGGCCTCGTCCCCCGCACAACGAACCAACCAAGAGACGTCGGCGACACCTAGATCCGCCGACCTCCACGCTGTGGAATCTCGCTGCCAAGCCCACGGGCTTCGTCCGTGGGTCAACGCTGCGAAACGGGTGGGGACTTCGTACGACGCCCGCGCGAAGCCTGAAACGGGTGCTGCCCCGGCCCTTGCTGCTCTGGCGCTGCGGGTCGTCAGGGCCTTGGCCTACTCGAGTTCCGTCCCGGGCACCCACGTCATGCGCCGCGGGTCGTAGTCGTGGCAAACCTCGGCATTGGGATCCGCCGCGGGAACGCGTACCTCAAGCACGAGGTCGAGGGCCTTGCTCGCGGCGAGCAAAGCGCCGAAGCGCTCGTCCAGGCTGCGCTTTCCGTCGTAGGCAAACTCAAGCATGATCACGCAGGCGGCGCGCAATTCGCCGCTGTTGCCGTCGACGAGTTCCAGTATGCCGGGCGTGTAGCGCAGGCGCAGCGCCGGTTCGTGCTCCCGTTTGCGCGCCCGCGGGGTTCGGTAGAGGTGCCCACCGTGGGCGAGTCGCGGGGAGACGGCGACGCGCATGAAGTAGCCGTTGAGCGCAAGCAGAAACAACGAGCCGCCGACACTCGCCACGGCAATGGTTGCCGAAAGCACCAATCCGACACGCCACACCGCGTCGTCGCTGGAATACGGTTGCCCGTATGCCCACAGCCCGAGCAGCAATCCCGCCAGTGCGACGCCGCCGGCAAGCGCCGGCAGCACGAGCGGCGCGACCCAAATGGTCCACGGCAGCACCGAGCCGAGGCGCTGCATGGCGACCTCGTCGGATGGGGCCGCGGAGGCCAGCCGACCGGACGTTTGCTGTTGTTGTACTGATTCGGCCTGTGCGCCGTCTTGTTCGGGCTGCGCCATTGCCACCGCTCCGCCGTACACTCGTTACGCGTCGTGCAAATTGAGAACTGCCGCGCAGTTTATCACCCCCAATGGCGCAGGCGAAGTTTCGGACATGCACTGTTTCACTCCGCGTTGTGGACGGTCGTTTCTCCAAGCCCACGGGCGAGGCCCGAAGGCCCGAAGGAGCACGCAACCCGAGAATGGAATCCGTTGCGGCTTTGATACACGGCGAAGCTTGTGGGCTTGCTCGGACGCTTCCGCAAATTGATGATACGCCGACATGCCCACCGCTTCCCGCGCAGATGAGGCGAACAGCGCATGCACGGGTGTGTGTCGTATACAACAAGTGCTCGCGGTGAGCGGACGCACACCCGGCGAGCAGGTGTGGCGCAACCGCCTCGGAGGGTCGTTTTCTCCGCTCGCCTTCTTCATCAGCAGCGCGAGAGCGCGGACGCCGTGACCGCAATGCCGCGGGTTTACTCCTCCTGCTCGCCGCTGTCCTCACGGGTGAGATACTCGTGGAGGCGCTTCGCCGCGTGGCTCGGTGTGCCGTCTACGTCTTGGAACTCGCCGAGCACGCGTTGGCGCGTCTTGCGGAGTTGTTCACGGCTTGCTTCTTCATCCGCCGGCGTTGCCTCGGCACGCAACGCTTCGCGACGGCGCATCAGCGCAAGCAGCGCGGCGTCGGTCTGCGCGAGCTCGTAGGTCAGCGTATGTGCGTCGGCCTTCGCTGCTTCGAGTGCGTCCTGGCGCAGCATGGCGTCGCACAACGTGATGGCCACCATCGCCTCGGCGACCGGGACGAGCCGGGGCACAATGCAGGGGTCGTGGCGCCCCGGTACGCGGATGGTTGCCGGGTTGCCGGCGGTGTCCACGGATTGTTGCGGCACACGGATCGAGGCGGTCGGCTTGGCGGCCACGCGCAGCACGAGGGGGGCGCCGTTGCTGATGCCGCCGAGCAGGCCGCCGGCGTGGTTGCTGGCAAAGCCGGTGGGCGTGATTGCGTCGTTGACCTCGCTGCCGCGGCGCGCCGCCAGGGCGAAGCCGTCGCCGAACTCGACCCCTTTCACCGCCGGAATGGAGCAAAGCGCCGCCGCCAACTCGCTCGAAAGCTTCTGATACACAGGATCCCCCCAGCCCGGCGGCACACCCAACGCAACAACTTCGACCACGCCGCCCAGCGAGTCGCCGTCCTTGCGCGCCGCGTCAACGGCCGCGACCATGCGCTCCGCTGCGGTCGCCTCGGCGCAACGTACCGGGTTTGCCTCGACCGCCGCAGGGTCCAGTGCCTCCGGGGCCGGCGGCTCGGCGACGGCGACCGTGCCAATCCGGACCGTGTGGCCGTGGATGCGCACGCCGCGTGATGCGAGCAGTTGTTTCGCCAACGCACCGGCGGCGACGCGAACCGCGGTCTCCCGCGCTGAGCTGCGCCCGCCGCCGCGCCAGTCGCGAATGCCGTACTTCGCCAGGTAGGTGAAGTCGGCGTGCCCGGGGCGGAAGCGGTCGCGGATCTCTTCGTAGTGCTTCGGCTTCGCGTCGGTGTTGCGGATCAGCAGCGCAATGGGTGCGCCGGTCGTCCGTCCTTCGAAGATGCCGCTCAACACTTCGAGACGGTCCGCTTCCTTGCGCGGCGTGCTCACCGGGGACTGTCCGGGCCGCCGGCGGTCGAGCTCGCGCTGCACCTCGTCGAGGTCGAAAAGCACATTGGGGGCCACGCCGTCAATCACGACGCCAACGGCGGGGCCGTGGCTCTCGCCGAAGGTGGTGATGCGGAAGCGTTCGCCGAAGCTGTTGGCCATGACGGGTCGCTGCGGCACACTTGTTCGAGCAACGTTCACGTTCTCTTTAGCTTACGAAAAAGTGCCGCCGTTGGTAGCGCTCCTGCGGTTCCGACGGAAAGAGGAGCGCAGCTCGTCAGTCCTGCGAGGCATACTTGTGCCGAATTGTGTTTTGTCTCGCAGCGCTTGGCGCCCGAATGCCGTGAAAGTTTCGGTGAGTCGTAGGTAACTAACACCCACCGACTGCGTCGGTTGCCTCCCGTTCGTCCGCAGGGGCGGAAGAGATCTGGTTACAGCGGCATCACAAATCCTTGGTAACGGACCCACGGGTCGCAGCCCGTGGGCTTATGTACGTCCGTCTTCAACGTGCGCGAAAATGCCGGCGCCTCTGACCTAAGGTGACGGGTAGCCGCGGACGATATGTGGAGAGCAAGCGCCTACGCAGGGCGTGAGTGAGACTTCGAAGGTGGGACTTGCTTCATCAACAGGAGCCCCTCGGCTCTCGGTTGTTCACGGAGGATACGGATGCGCGACTCGAGCGAGCCGACAAGCGCGGAACGCGAAACGGAAGCCGGCCGTGCGGAGACTTCGCATTCGTTGCCGCCGGAGTCGGCGCCAGGCGAGGAGCCGTTGCCGGAGACAGAGCGCGAACGCCTCGCGCAGTGGCAGCAGGTCGTGGCGGCGGCACGCGAACGGGTCGACGAAACGCTCGAGTGGCGCGGCGACGACGCAGCGCAGCATCCGGCAACGGAACAGTTGCGGGCCATTGGTGCCACCGAGCCGGTCATTCTTGCGCAGATCCCGCAGCCGGGGGACGCGACCGGACGCCGCATGCGCATTGTCGCCGTGTGCGTGGCCCTGTTGTTTCTCGTGCTGCTGGGGCGGGTCTTCTCGTTGCAAGTGCTCGAGCACGAGCAATACCGCGAACGCTGGGCGCAGAGCCAGGTCACCGACCCGGTGCCGGCGGTGCGTGGCGCCATTCTCGACCGCCACGGCGTGCCGTATGCCATCACGCGCATGAGTGGCCAGAGCCTGTACGCGGTGCCGCGGCTGATTGACGAGGCCGGCCGCGAAGAACTCGCCCGCTGGGCGCACGAAACGCTCGGGCTCGACGAGTCGGCGACGCTCGAGCGGCTCGAGCGCAACCACGACAAGGCGTTCGTGTGGCTCAAACGCCACCTCGACAACGAGGCGGAGCAAGCCGTCGCCGAGGTCGTGCAGCAAAGCCCCGCGCTCGGGTTGCGCCGCGAGATGATTCGCCTGTATCCGCAAAGGCGCGACCTTGCGCCGGTCGTCGGTTTCACCGACGTCGACGGCAACGGCCTCGAAGGGCTGGAGCTCAAGTACGACGAGCTTCTCGCCGGTACGGACGGCCGCCGGGCCCGGCTGCGCGACGCCTTGGGCCGCCGGCTCGGTACGCTCGACGACGCCGAGGAGCCCGCGCTCGACGGGGCGAATGTTGTGCTCACCGTGGATCACACGGTGCAGGCCGTTGTGGAAGAGCAGCTCGACGAGATCATGCAAAACTGGGAGCCCAGCGGTGCGGTCGTGCTCGTGATGAACCCGCACACCGGCGAAATCCTCGGCATGGGCTCGCGCCCCGGCTTCGACCCGCGCGAGCGCGGCAACAGCACTGCCGAGCAGCGCCGCAACCGCGCCGTGACCGACGCCTGGGAGCCGGGCTCCATCTTTAAGCCCATGATCCTCGCGGCGGCGCTGCAAGAGGGCCACTACCGCATTCCGCGCAATCTTCGCGAAATGCCGGACGACCCGCTCGAGCCCATGCCGGGCGAGCCGCAAATTGACTGCGAAAACGGATCCTGGACGCTGCGCCGCGGCCGGGCAAGCCGCACCCTGCGCGACGTCACCGCCTACGGGCTTTTGCCGCTGCGTAGCGTAATCATCAAGTCGAGCAACATCGCCATGGCCAAGGTCGGCTTGCAACTCGGGCACCGTTCGTTGCGCCATTATCTGCGCGAATTCGGCTTCGGACGCCGGCTCGGCGTGGATCTGCCCGGCGAGGCCCGCGGCATCATGCCCCCCGAGGAGCAGATTCCCGAGCTCTACACCATCCCCTCGGTCACCATGGGCCACGGCATCAGCGTCACCTCGCTGCAGGTACTCACCGCGTTCAACACCATTGTGAACGGCGGCTACGTGCTGCGCCCGTTCGTGACGAAAGAGATTGTCGGCGACGACGGAGAGGTGCTTGCACGCACGCCGTATCCGCACGCGCACAGCCGGCCGCTGCCCGACGAGCGGGTGCGCGAGTATCT
>SKZP01000609.1 GCA_007127275.1 Planctomycetota bacterium | reverse complement strand
GTCGAAGTGTTTTCATTCCGCAGTCGCGCGCTGCTACAACTTGCCCGAGGAGACGAAGTCGACCAGTCCTGTTCCGCACGTCAAAGGAAACGAACCCGACGCGGCTACGTTGTCTCCGTAGCGAGCCATACTACAAAAACCGCAAAACCACGAGGCGTGTGGAGGTGGCGCCCCCTTCGCACGGTGCGTGCCCATGATGCAGGCGAGCGACATCGCCCGCCAAGTCTAGTACGAGCACTCCCCCTTGAAAAGAGGGGCGAACCCCGCGGGCTACCTCCCATGCGGACGAACAGGAGCGACGCAGTCGGGCTCGGGGGTCTACGAATCACCGAGTCGTGAACGGCAGTCGGACTTCTCCTCTGCGACTCCCCACGTCCGTCTTCGACCCACGGGCGCAACGTGGACTTGGATGAACAGCCGTTTCACGTTCGGACGTGTGGTGTTGCCGCCACATTTGCCACGAAAACCTGTGGATCAAGGGGAAACGAAAACGCAAGGTCGTTCATCTCTTGCCGTGCATTCCGCAGTCGGGAACGTCGGGCACAAGCCCACGGGCTGCGGCCCGCGGCCCGTGGGTATCTGTACTCGGTGAGGCGCTCCCCCCCGGGCTGCGGGCTGCAGCCGGTGGGCATGTAGAATCAACAGTTCCCTGACTACGGGATGCACGGCATCTCGCGGCGAGTCCCGGGCCACCAAACCACGTTGGAGTGAGAATGAGCGAAGCAGCGACTGGCAACGGGGCACACGGAGCCCTCGGCTCCAAGGACATGCGAGCCGCATTGCGCGGGGCGTTGCAGCGAGTAGCGTCGGTACGACTCGGTGTCGTCGGCGACGTGATGCTCGACCGGTTCTTGGTGGGATTCAGTCAGCGGGTCAGCCGAGAGGCACCGGTTGTGGTGCTCAAGCACGACCATACGCTCGAAGTCGCCGGCGGCGCGGCGAACACGGCGGTGAATGCGCGGACCCTCGGCGCCGAGGTGGTCGTGCTGGGCTGTGTCGGCGAAGATGCACCGGCCTCGGAGCTCAAGCGTTTGTTTTGCGACGCCGGCATTGCGCCGTCGCACCAGCGGCTACATCCCGTCGTGGACTGGCCGACGACGTGCAAGGTGCGCATCCTCGGCGGGCTACATCACTCGACGGTGCAACAACTGGTGCGGCTCGACTACGAGGAACCACTCGACACCTTGCAGGCGGAAGCGGCCGCCGACGCACTTGCGGCACAGTTGCGCGAGGTGTGGGCGTCGCTGGATGCGTGCGTGATCAGTGACTACGGCCTCGGTGTGGTATGTGAACCGCTGCTGGCGGAGGTGCGTCGCTTGCGGGAGGCGCGGCCCATTCCGGCGACGGTGGACGCGCACCTCTTGCGGGCGCCGTTGTTCGCGGGCTTCACTGCCGCCACGCCGAACGTGGCCGAAGTCGAGGCGACGCTTGCCGAGCCGGGGCTTGCCGAGAAGCCGGCGCAGCTCGCGAAGCGCGCCGTCCGCTTGCGGGAAACCCTCGGCTTGGAGGCGTTGCTCGTCACCCGCGGCAAGTACGGCATGTTGCTGCTGGATTCGTTGGGCGAAACGCCCGAGCCGCTGGAGATTCCCGTGTACGGTAGTGACGAGGTGGCCGACGTGACCGGTGCCGGGGACACGGTCATTGCCACGTACACCGCGGCACTCGCGACGGGGGCGACACACGAAGTCGCGGCACGCCTCGCCAACGTCGCCGGGGGTCTCGTCGTAATGAAGCGCGGCACCGCCACGGCAAGCCTCGAGGAGGTACAGGCCGCGCTCGCCTGACCCGCCTTGCGGTGGAGGTGTGCCCGCACAAGCGGCCACGCGTCGTGTCGCCTCGGCGAATTCTCGCGTTGTCCGTTGCGCGTCTCGCCGTTGCGTGGCTGGATTGTCAGGTCGCTGCGCAGCGAGTCCGTGTTCACACCTCTTTACGCCCATCCGCATGTCGTTTCTCGAGACCCTGCTTCGGTTCGACCAGCACTTGCTGCAAAAGCTCTACACCGGCTTGCGGCCCGAGAATGAACGGCTGCACGAAGCGGTGAACAACCTCATGCTCGTCACGAACACGCTCGGGGAGTTTATGGTCTACCCCCTCGTGCTCGTGGCGCTCTGGTACTCGGCACGCTTGCCGCGCGTGTTCTTGTCGCGGGCCCTGATCATCAGTTTCTCCATTGCGCTGGCCGCGGGCGTCACCGGTATCTTCAAGGATGTGGCCGACCGTTCGCGGCCCGCGTGGGTCTTTATGGAGCCGCAGCTCGAGTTGCAGGACGAGTCCGTGTTGCCTGCGTGGCGCTACGGCGCCGCCCCCGAGGCGAAGCCCGCGGAGTGGCTCAACGAGTCGTTCGGTTACCGGGTCGAGTTCGACGATCCGCGCGGGCCGCTGCTGCGCTCGAAGTCGTTTCCCTCGGGGCATTCGCTCTTCGCCTTTGCCGTGGCCACCGCGCTGGCGGCCTACTTTCCGTTTCTTGCGCCGCACTTGTTCGCCTTCGCCGCGGTCTCCTCGTTCTCACGCGCCTGGGGAGCCCACCACTTCATGTTCGACCTGGTTGCCGGGGCGTTTCTCGGTATCTTCGTCGTCTTGTTCGCGCTGTGGGGGATTCGTTGGCTGCTGGCGTGGCGACTGCGACGCAAGCGGCCGCCGGAGTGGTGGGTGCGCTGGCTCGCCGAGGGGCTGCCGCCGCAACCTCTGCCGCACCGCGCGCCGCGACGGTGGGCGAGGCACATTGCTTTTTGGGTGGCGTTGCTTGCGTATGCGCCGTTGGTCGTCGTCGCGGCAATTCTTCAGTGGGCGCCGCTCGCGTGGGCGGCCGGGCCGCTTGTCGTCCTGGGCTACGTGCTCGGCTGGCGACTGCTCGAGTACGCGCTACGAAGGATGCCGCGCTTCCAAGCGCCGCGCCCTTCCGCCGCCGACGCCCGGGTGGAGCCGACGTTGCAAAGCCCCGCCAGCACCTGGCCGACGCCGCGGTACGGATACCCCTCGACACGCGGTGCGGAGGGAACGAACGGGAAACGCGCCTCCCTCGCGTAAGCCCGTTCTCGGCCGTTCCTTTCCGGCGAGCAACTTCAGCGCCACTCGCCCCGCATGATGCGTTCCAAACTGCGAAGTGCTTGCGCAGCCAAGTCCACCGGCGTCGCCCGCTTCGCCACGCGGTTCGCAGCCGCGGTACGCGGACCAGCCCGCACAACCCAAGATGCGAGATCACTCCTCGGGACCTGCTGACCTGTTCCTTACAGCGGCACCACACGTGCATGGTAACCACCCACGAGCCGCAGCCCGTGGACTTGGGGAAACACGAATCACCGCGACTTTGCCGGCATGCGGGCAAAGGCCGTGGGCTAGGCAGCAACCGTTCCGCAAATGGGAGATGCGCGCTGATGTGCGGTGGCAATTGCGCCGTTTGCAGGGATGTTGTACTAGGGGACGAGATGCGGGAGCGCATGTCCAGGTCTCGTTGCTCGCATGGGTTCTTCCACACAGTGCATACGCCCGAACGCTTATGTCCCTTGAGTACCGCACCGACGTCTCCGCCTCGGGCTTGAGCCAAGACCAGGTCCAGGAATTGTTCCAAAGCGTGAAGTGGCCGCACGCCCAGGTGCCCGAACGGCTGATGAGAGCCCTGGCCCATTCGGAGATTCTCATCACCGCCTGGGACGGGGAGCGCCTTGTCGGACTGGCCAACGTCGTCGGCGACGGCGAGTTCTACGCCTACATCCACTGGCTGATCACCCACGCCGACTACCAGCGGCGGGGCATTGGGCGCACGCTGCTTGCCAAACTGCTCGCCAAGTTGGAAAGCCGCAATCAGGTCTTCGTTTTTTCCGAGATGCGCTACGCAAGCTTCTGGCAGCAAATGGATTTCGTGATCCTCAGTGCGGATACGGAAGATCCGCACGGCGAGCCGCTGGTCGCCGGCTACCGCTGGCACCCCATTCCCGGGGTGCGCTACGAGTCGAACGACGAAGCCGAAGAGTTCTGAACCGGGATCCGTTCGGAACGTGGTACAAGCCCACGGGCTTCACCTGTCGGTTGCACGGGAATTCCTCGCATGGGCCGCGCCCCCTGCCGTGGACTTGGCAATCCCAAAGGCGACGAGGGGGGTGGATCTGAACCTCGAATCCCGCGTCACGTAGCGGCGCGGTGCAGCATCTCGGTAAGCGCGTCGTTGAGCAACTGCATCTCGCTGGGGCGCAGCGGGTAGTGGCTGAGCAACAGCGCTTGTACGTAGAGGACGCGCACCGCGAGGCGCAAGGCGGCGGCGTCGGTTTGCGCCGCGAGTTGTTGCACGAGTTCGTTGGCGTGGTTGAAGCACAACACCGCGTCGCGCCGCCAGGACGACCGGTGCGCCTCGTCGGCGGCGGCATGGTCGGGAGCCCCGCCAATGTCGTCGTGCGCGCCCGCGAGGTCGCCGAGCAGACCGGCCCAGAGTCCGTCGGATTGCTCGCGCGTTTGCTCGAGGCTTCGCCAGAACATGCCTTGCGCGTCGACTGTGTAGAGCACCGGCATGCTCGTCGGCTTAAAGCGTTTGACGGCGACGTCGCAGCCATATTGCGCGAGTTCTTCCTGTGCGCAAGCCAGCAGGCGTTCGCAGGTATGCTGGGCCGCGCTGTCCACCTCGTCGAAGCGCTGGGTGATCGAAGTGGCGTCGACCTCTTCGACGCTCGCTCCGGGGTCGAGTTCGTCGAGCCGCTCGAGGATCTCCTGAATGTATACGTACCCAGCGTCGATGATGGCCTCTTGCTGCGCAGCGGCCACCGGCGAAAGCTGGCGGAACTGGTCGTGGCTGGCGACGTAGCGCATCGTCTCGAACTGCGCGCGGTATTCCCCCAGCGACATGCGCCCGAGGCTCGTTTCCACGGGCATCCAGTCGGCAAAGATGCGGTAGGCCTCGTCGTCGGCGAGCACCAGGGCCCCAATGGAATGGTGGTGCAGCGCAATGAACGCGCGCAGCCGTTCCGGGTCGTGCTCCGCCAGGCGGATCAGGTAGTTGCGCAGCGTCTTGCCGAGCGCCTCGCGGGTCTCGTCGAGCGCGGCGTCTTCGTAAAATCCTTCCCGGGATGCGGTAGGCCGCAGGTGTTGCGCGTCGACGACGCAACTGACGAAGAAGGCCCAGTCCGGCAACAGGTTCGCCGCCTCCTCCGCCAGGAACATCTGCTTGAGATAAACGCGGTGCGTGCTGCGGCGCCCGGCGGCCGAGGCGAACGGCAATACGTACGCGGCTCCCTTGAGCCCGGCAATGGGAACATGGAGCGGCACCACGTCGAAGAAGCGCTGCTCGCCGAGCATGCGCGCGCCGAATTCCAAGTACGCCTCGTGCGCCTCCTCGCCGCTGGCAAGGTCGTTGCGCAGCCACGGCGGCAGCTCGGCATTGACCATCTCCTCCCGCTCGCCGTGAACGAAACGGATGGAATACGGCAGCAACCCGCCGTAGTGCCGCGCAAGCTCGACGAGCCGCTCGGGCTCGAAGTACTCCTCACGCCCTTGGCGGCAGCGCAAGTACACCTTCGTCCCCGGCGCAAGATCCCCGTCGAGTTGCTTGAGCGTATACGTGCCGTCGTTGCGGCCACGCCACTCCAGTGCCGGTGCACCCCTGGCAGAGCGCGTGATCAGTACGATTTCGTCGCTGACAATGAAACAACTCAGCAATCCAATACCGAACTGGCCGATGAAATTCTCGCGCACCGAGGAGAGGTCGCGGTCGCGTTTGCTCGACTGACCGATGGTGCTAAGGAACGCGTGCACCTCCTCGGCGTCGAGTCCAATCCCGTCGTCCTCGACGACGAGCGTCGCCGCGGCGCCATCCGTGCCCGCCGGCGCGGGAATCAGTTCGAGGCGGATGCGCCCGAAATCCTGTGCGCCCTCGGCCGAGTCCGTCCTCGCATGCGCCTCTCGGGCGCGAATGGCGTCAACGGCGTTTTGCAACAGTTCGCGGACGAACACCTGTGGGCCGGAGTACAGGTGATTCGAAAGCAGGTCAATGATCCCGTCGAGGTTGACCTGAAACGCCTGCGAGGAGTCGGAACGCGGCATGAAGGTTGCTCAGAGCAAGTGAGTGTATCCGGAGGCTCACGCTTGCCGTGTGGTTTCGCTACTCGTCGGCGTTGTCGCGGGCGAGGCGCTGCGCTCGGCGCTCGACCATGCGCGGGACGACGCGGGCGGCGCGTTCGAGCGCGTTGCGCACGTCCTCCTCGAGGCCGTCTCGCGCGGCGAGCCTTTGCAACGCCTCGACGCTGCCCTCGAATGCAATGGCGCTCAGCGCGACGGTGATCTCTTGGCGCTCGTAGTCGGTGCGTCCGTCCGTGGCGAGCAGGCGAACCAACGGCATGGCGGCGCGCTCGCGCAGGTTCGCTTCACGCTCCGCTTCGTCGGGAAAGCGCCGGTGCCAGGCGAGCCAGTTGCCCAGCGTGCCGAGCGCTTGAATGCAGGCGAGGCGGAGGCCGTAGCGCTCCTGTTGCGCCTCTTCGCTCTCCGTCGCTTCCAGGCTTGCGGAGAGCTCCCGCAAAAGCGCGTCGAGCGCCGCCTCCGTGTAGGTATGGCCGAGGCCGCGCAACACGCCGTGGCGGGCCGCATATTCGAGCTGCTCATCCTGCAACAACTCGAGCAACGTCTCGGCCGCTTCGCGAGACCCGGCCTGGCCGAGCGAGCGGGCGGCGGCGCCGCGCCAGTGCGCCTCGCGGTTCGGGTCCGTCGCCACCTCGGTAAGGAAGGCGACCGCGCGCCGGTCCTCGACGCGTCCCGGCACATACAGCAGCGCCTCCATCAGCGCGTGGCGCTCCTCCTCGCCGTTTTCCTGCGAGTACGGATACTCCTCGAACGTCCAGACGAAGCGTTCCATGAGATGCGGCACCCCCGGTTTGCCGGCACGAATGAAGTCGCGCGCCGGCATGGGAACCGGCTTGCGAAACATCATGTACTGCTCGCGATCCAATCCCGAGGGGCGCTCGACGTACTCCACAAACTCCTCCCCGGCAAGGTGGTTGCGGCACACGGCGGCGACGCAGGCGACGCGCCAGCTCTCCCGCGTCCACTGCTCGGCGGCGGCACGCGCGTCGAGCTGCGGGATTGCCGCCGGGCCGAACTCGAGCACCGCGTCCCGCGCGGCGAGGTACGCCGGGTGATTGCCCGACGGCACGTTCGCGGCGGCGTGCAGCGCGCTGTCCAGTTGTGCCGCCTCCGCTTCGCCGAGGCCGTCCGCCCCCTCCTGAGCGTGGGCCGGGCCGCCGAACCAGACGAGTCCGAGTCCGGCAAGGAGTGCGAGCGAGGCGACGCCCCAGGTACGCGGCCACGGCGAGGTTCGTTGCATCACGGTCATGGTTCTTGCTCCTTCCAACGACAACTCGTCTACGTGCATGTTGATGGGTCCGGTGAGCGCGGACGCGGTGGGGCAAGCGGAAACTCGCGGCGGCGTTCCCTGTGGCGGCGCTCCCTAGCTCAGCCACCGGCGTCCAGGCACTCTTGCTAGTCCTCCCACCAGCGGCGGTCCGGCGGCGTGCGCACCGTGTTCAGACCGCAGTGGGCCTCGCCGGCCAGGTGGTGGTAGCTGTAGAAGACGTCAGCGAAATGGATGTGAATCTGGCTATTCGGCCCGAGCGAGTTGAGCGCGTCCTCGGTGTCCTGGCGCCAGACGTCGTTGCCGCTCGGCCCTTCGGGATCCGGCGTGATGAAATGCATATCACCACCGGCCACCGGCACGGGCATCAGGTTGACGACCCCAGGCGCGTAGGCGAGCGCATCCCCCCACTGATTGACGGAGTCAAAGGACCCGGGCACCTCGACGAAGTCGGCAGCGGTGAGCCCGTAGTAGGATTCGAGGTCGTCCCGAATGGTGTCGAGCCGGGCTTGCACCTCGACGTTGAACTGCTCGAGTGCGGTGTCGGCTTTGATCGCGCCGACGGTGGTCTCGTAGCCGGAGGAGGTGCGCCCTTCGAAGACGAGCCGCGAATCCTCGCTCGAGGGCATCTGCTGAATGCGGTCGATCGAACCGTAGGCGTCCGCATACAGAAGCGCCCAGCCGCGCGGATAATCCGGGGCGGGGACGAACATGGAGAACTCGTCGATGTGCCCCACGGCGAGCCATTCGCTGGAGATTGACTGCACCGGTCCTTGAATGCCGCCGTTCGGACCCGAGGCATTGTGGAAATTGCGGTAGTCCGGCGGATAGGTCGGCGGATTGTGCCCGCCCGGCTCGCCGGTGACGGTCGTACCCAGGCCGCCGTCTTGCGCCTCGCCAAAGAGGATGCGACCCCACGGGTCGTCTTGCGTCGGCGGGACCAACTCAAGATTGCCCCCGTAGGCGAGGCTGCTTGCGTTCGCTTGGGCGGTGAACCGTGGCATCACCCCGAAGTCCGGCCCCGGCTGCTCGTTGCGGCTCCACTCGTCGGCGGCTCGGTAGCGCGGCAACTGCAGCGTCACATCCATGCGCCGGATGGTGTCGTTGGGGCCGGGAAAGAGCATCACGCCCGGCTCCTGCGAGTCCTGAATCCAGCGGTCCCACTGGTATTGGCTCCCGGGGTAGGAGACAAACTGAATCCCCGCCTGCTGGCATACCTGCTGGCACAAATTGTATAGGGCGGTGTTGTCGTCGAGGCCTCCGTTGCGAATGTCGCCGATGATCAGTTGCTCGACGGGCCAGGTGTTGCTCGCCATGATCCACGGCGCAAGCCAGAGACTCGCCTCGTCCTGCCCCACCTCCTGGCCGTTGTCGTCGTCGATGATGAAGGTGAGATCGACGCGGCCGTCCCAGCCGGGACCGTGACGCGCCACCGACTCGAGCCCCAACTCGACGTCGCCGGTCAGCAAGTCGTTGAAGTCGATGTCGATGTCGGCGGGGTTCTGCGGGTCGTACACCATGGTCCAGGTGCCGCCGAAGTTTTGAAAGATCCGCACCAGGGGCTCCGCACTCGAGGGACCCACACGGACGCGGGCCGAACCCGCACTGACCCCCGACTCCGAGGGGATTTGTCGCAGCACGATCGGCGCGAGGTCGTAGACGTCGTTCGGACCGTTGACGACATTGTCGCTCAAATCCATGAACGGATTGGGGTTGTTCGCGTCATTATCAATGTTGGTGACGAAAATGGCGCCGTACTCGTCGCTCCAAGAGGTCTTGTCCGGCGCGCCGGAGCCGGGATCCACCTCGCCGGTGCGGTTCGCGTCGACGTCGATCTGGACCGGCGCGGGAAGCACCTCAATATACTCCTCGACCGTCTTCGAGTCGGTTTCGAGGTTGCCGGTAATCGTCAACGTGACGGTATAGAGGCCGGGCTCATAATAAATATGGGTGGGGTTTTCCTCCTCGCTGTCGACGAGGCCGTCGCCGGTGAAGTCCCATTCCCAGGTTCCGGCAATGAAGCTGCGGTCG